>JBAPWQ010000119.1:0-2662 GCA_049283795.1 Desulfobacterales bacterium
GGCACCAAAACCATTGCCCCGATCCTGCTCGGCGTTGTCCCTTTCGCTCTTATCGCCGCTGTCATCGCCTGGCGCACGAAGAACGTATTGTGGACCATCGCCGCCGGCATGGCTTCGCTGTGGTTGATTTCTCTGCTGTGACGGCATTTTCGAAGAGTAATCGGCTGTGGACAAAACGGATGACAGGCGGCGGTTGAAAAATAGCGCGGGATCGATTTTCGACGCCGCGTTATCCGCCGTGGACCCGAAAAGTTGCGTCAACCGGCACCTGCGACTGGCCGACGGCGTTTTGCGTATCGGCAAGGCATCCTTTTCCCTGGAAAAGATCAAAAAGCTCTACCTGGTCGGAGCCGGCAAGGCCTCCGCGGCCATGGCAGCGGAAGTTGAAAAGGTTCTTGGCGATCGCATTTACGCGGGACTGGTCATCACCAAATACGGGCACGGCCTGACCCTGCGTCGGTGCCGCGTGATGGAAGCCGGACATCCGGTTCCCGATGAAAACGGGATCGAGGCCGCGCGGGCTCTTCTGGATCTGATCGCAACGGCCGGTCCCCAAGATTTGATCCTGTGCACGATCTCGGGCGGGGGCTCGGCATTGACGCCCGCTCCGGCAAAGGGGATCAGCCTGGCTGAAAAGCAGGAGACGACCCGGCTGCTGCTGGCCTGCGGGGCGACCATTCACGAGATAAACACCATCCGCAAGCATCTGTCGCGCATAAAGGGCGGGCTTTTCTGCCGCAGAGCCAATGGCGCGCGCATCGTCTCGCTGATACTCTCCGATGTCATCGGCGACAACCTGGATATCATCGCCTCCGGCCTGACGTCACCGGACCCGAGTTCCTTCGGCGACTGTATCGGGATACTGTCGCGCTACGGGCTTCTCGCGCGCGTCTCCGAAGCCGTGCGTGATCACCTGGTCGCCGGCGACAGGGGCGACGAAGATGAAACGCCCAAGCCGGGGGATCCCGCGTTCGAACAGGTGGAAAACCGGATCATCGGCAGTATTTCGGATGCGTTGTCGGCGGCCGAAGGCGAGGCCCGGCGATTGGGATTCACTCCGCTCATTCTTTCATCGATGATCCAGGGTGAGGCGAGAGAAGTGGCTAAAGTCCTGGCCGCCATTGCCGCCGAGGTTCGGCGCTCCAGCCGGCCGATCGCTGCCCCCGCCTGCCTGCTTTCCGGCGGCGAGACCACGGTGACGCTCAAAGGTGAGGGAAAGGGCGGGCGCAACATGGAGCTCGCACTGGCGGCGGGGATCGCCCTGTCGGGCGTGCCGGACACGCTGATTCTCTCGGCCGGCACGGACGGCTCGGACGGTCCCACCGATGCGGCCGGCGCCTTTGCCGACGGTACAACCGTCACCCGCGCCGAAGGTGTCGGACTGTCGGCGTCCGCGCATCTTGCCGGAAACGATGCCTATCCCTTTTTTCAACGCCTGGGCGATCTTTTCATCACCGGTCCTACGCGGACCAATGTCATGGACCTCCAGGTATTGCTGATCGATACGTGAGAATTTGGTTTGAAGGAGTTGAGTCTGGACTGATTATCGGAATCGAGAGATGCAAGCCGATGAAATGACCTTTACCTTACCTTACGGGCTCTTCGAGACCTTTTTCTCCCGCTGGCGGGAGTCATTTCTTCAGACCAACACCTGGAGTACCGTCAAGAAGAAGATCATGAGAAGCAGGAAAGCGTGGGGAACCCGCGGTAGGGGCGAAAAATTTTTCGAAACTACGGCGCCTTGGCACACAATGCCAATAGGTTTACATCGGATTTTCCGGGATAGATTTTTCGGATGATGAGAAAGGATTTCCAGCAGAAATACCATCGACCATGGTAATGAACGAACATGAAAAATAACTTCGCCATTCACCACCGGCGATCCATACGGTTACAGGGTTACGATTATTCCCGGGCAGGGGCCTATTTCGTGACCATTTGCACCAAACACCGGAAATGTTTGTATGGGAATATTGTTGAAGGGCGAATGCGAATGAATGAAGCGGGTTTGATGGTGCAAGCGTGTTGGGATGCCATCCCCGATCACTTCCCACAGGTGGAATTGGATGCGTTTGTGTTGATGCCCAATCATGTTCATGGAATTTTATCGATGGTGGGCTCTATCACCGTAGGGGCGAAAAATTTTTCGCCCTTAACACCCTTTACGCCCTTAACACACCCGCATGGTACGTCGAAAACCATCGGTTCCGTTGTGCGCGGATTTAAAATCGGAGTAACCAAATGGATGCGGCACAACACCGCGGTTCGTGACATATGGCAGCGCAATTATTGGGAACGAATCATTCGTGATGAAGTCGAATTGAACCGTATTCGTGAATATATCCAAAACAACCCCGTTCAATGGGAAACGGATCCATTGAATGGGCAGGGAGCACGGCGCGCTGCAACCTCACCTGCGGGCGACCGAGAGGTTTGGATGGTATGATGCAGGCGTCGATCTCAAAGCAGCGCCGTAGGGGCGAAAAATTTTTCGCCCCTACCATCCGGCGTCATTGCGTAACATAATTCGCGTTACAGGAAATGAAGATAAAATGAAGGCATTGAATCCGGCCTATATTGACGAACTGAAAAACGTCGTTAAAAACAGTCCGTATCCCCGGCACATGGCGATGGTGTTGGCCCACATCGAGTTGGACCGGGC
>JBAPWQ010000120.1:0-2769 GCA_049283795.1 Desulfobacterales bacterium
GCCGACGGCTCCGGTCGCAACAATTTGCCGCTGCAGGACTTCGGCCTCCCGCACATAGAATTTGACTTCAATTTCGAGCGATTCTTTCTTTGTTTCTTTTTGATCATCCAGTGAATCATCCATAGGCGATAGCCCCTTGAATATGGTCAGTGCCCATCCGCGGTTTCATCAGGGACACTGACGAGTTTCCGATTATCATGACGGGACTTTCACCCGCCGGATTGCAGCCTTATCGGCTGCTGCCTATGCCGCACAAGCGATTTTACCGATTGACGCCGAAATTGCGGAAAAGGGCCATTTATGGACGGAAACTATTTACTTAATTGAAAAACCGTGTAGAGTGAACCTCTTTTTTATGCCAATGATGGCGGACCAGCGGGATGTCAAATCCAAGGATGGAGACCCTGGCAAAATTCAGGCCCGAACAGATCGAAATCGTCAACAAAGCCGTGGCCCTGGCCGAGGAACTCGTCAGCAATTACTATAAGATGTCGGCCAGCCAATGGCTTCACCGGCGGTATGACATCAAGACCCTGACCGACCTGGCGCCGGACGAAGTCGTCAGCGGACCGTTCGCCCAGATCGTCCGGTATGAAGGGCGCCATCGCGATCGGGCTCTCGGCAGTTCGACTTACGACCTTTACAAGATCTGTTTGCAGGACCACGCCATCCTGGCGGTCCTGGAGCAGAAACCGGATCTGAACCTTCTGCCGTTCGTGCTCTACATCGTCACCCATGAACTGATCCATATCGTGCGCTTCAGCCGTTTTCTACAGTATTTCGACGCCGCACCCGATGAACGGTTGGCCGAGGAAAAACGGGTTCACCTGAAAACCCATGAAATTCTCGCCCCCTGCCGGGTGCCGGGACTCGGCGACGTGCTGGAGTTTTACAACGAGTGGCGCATCCCCTACGACGACATGAAGGGTTCCTGAACAATTCCCCGCTCTGCGCAAAAATCCGCCGTACCAAAACGTGTCTTGACAAAACCGGTGCAGATGTATAAATTAGAAAATTCGGAAAGTGAGGAACGTCTGAAATAGTTCTGTTGTGCGGAGGATCGCTATCAAATGCCCATTTACGAATACGAATGCAGCCAGTGCGGCAGGATTGCCGAGGTCCTGCAAAAATTTTCGGACAAACCTCTGACGCAGTGTGACCACTGCTCCGGCAAGCTCCACAAGCTCGTTTCCCACACCAGCTTTCATTTGAAAGGCAGCGGCTGGTATGTAACCGATTATGCCGGAAAATCCCGCACGTCGTCTTCCGATGCACCCAAAACGACACCCGCCGATACACCGGCAAAAACCGGTGCCACCGGATCTGAAACGCAGTCCGCAAAATCCTCTGATACCTAACGCCCGATTGAACGATACACTCCCCGAGTCTTGTAACGGCTACAGGTGTGCTCGGGGGTGATGCAAGCTTTCGGGACAATGGGTCATTAACGCATATGCCCGAAAAAATTAGTTAATCCGATTGAAGCAGGTTTTATTGCCAGGATAAAAAAAATTCTGCGTCGTTACTTTACAACCCAAAAAAGGTGCTTACAGTAGCTAACGAAAATCAGGTGCCCGTTGTTCAACATTCTGGCTTCCGACCGGATGACAGACACATCGCTTTAGTCGAATCTTCAGATAAATATAGTGGAGTCCCTGCCGAAAGGCTCACAACCCGTTCAATTTGTCTCATTAAAACTCATCAAGCGTAAAGGAGAGGACACGGTATGAAACTCAGACCATTACAGGATCGCATTCTGGTTCAACGGGTGGAAGAAGAAACCAAAACCAAGGGGGGTATCATCATTCCGGATACCGCCAAAGAAAAACCGGCCGAGGGCAAAGTGATTGCCGTCGGTAACGGCAAGATCGGCGAAGACGGCAAACGGATCGCCCTGGAAGTAAAGAAAGGCGACCGGATCCTCTTCGGAAAATATTCCGGCACAGAGGTAAAAATCGAAGGTGAAGAACACCTTATCATGCGTGAAGACGACGTCCTTGGTGTAATCGAATAATTTCAGGTAAAATGGAGGAGAATCAACAATGGCAAAAGTTATCAAGTATGACATGAAAGCCCGTGAAGCGATGTTGAACGGCGTTCGCACCCTCGCGGACGCTGTGGTCGTCACCTTGGGGCCCAAAGGCCGCAACGTGGTGATCGACAAGTCCTGGGGCTCCCCGACGGTCACCAAAGACGGCGTCACCGTGGCCAAAGAGATCGAATTGGAAGACAAGTTTGAAAACATGGGTGCCCAGATGGTCAAGGAAGTCGCCAGCAAGACCAGCGACATGGCTGGCGACGGCACCACCACCGCCACCGTTCTGGCCCGCGCTATTTATGAAGAAGGCCAGAAGCTGGTGGCCGCCGGCAACAACCCGATGGCCATCAAGCGCGGAATCGACGCCGCGGTGGAAACCTGCATCAAAGAACTCCAGAAAATGAGCAAGCCGACCAAGGATCAACGTGAAATCGCCCAGGTCGGCACCATCTCCGCCAACAACGACGAGACCATCGGCAACATCATCGCCGAGGCCATGAACAAGGTCGGCAAGGAAGGCGTCATCACGGTAGAAGAGGCCAAGGGCATGGAGACGACCCTGGAGGTTGTCGAAGGCATGCAGTTCGACCGCGGCTACCTGTCGCCTTATTTTGTAACCGATCCGGAAAAGATGGTGGTTTCGCTTGAAAATCCGGCCATCCTGATTCACGAGAAGAAGATCAGCAGCATGAAAGACCTTCTGCCGGTCCTCGAGCAGGTCGCTAAAATGG
>JBAPWQ010000121.1:0-1840 GCA_049283795.1 Desulfobacterales bacterium
GGCACCAAAACCATTGCCCCGATCCTGCTCGGCGTTGTCCCTTTCGCTCTTATCGCCGCTGTCATCGCCTGGCGCACGAAGAACGTATTGTGGACCATCGCCGCCGGCATGGCTTCGCTGTGGTTGAGTTCTCTTCTGTGACGGCATTTTTGAAAGGTAACCGGTTGTGAACACAGCGGATGACAGGCAGCGTTTGAAAAATAGGGCGGGATCGATTTTCAACGCCGCGTTATCGGCCGTGGAGCCGAAAAGTTGTGTCAACCGGCACCTGCAGGTGGCCGATGGCGTTTTGCGTGTCAGCAAGGCGTCCTTTTCCCTGGAAAAGACCAAAAAGCTCTATCTGGTCGGTGCCGGCAAAGCCTCCGCGGCCATGGCAGCGGAAGTTGAAAAGGTTCTTGCAGATCGCATCGACGTGGGACTGGTCATCACCAAATACGGGCACGGCCTGCCTTTGCGACAGTGCCGCGTGATGGAAGCCGGGCATCCGGTTCCCGATGAAAACGGGGTCGAGGCCGCACGGGCTCTCCTGGACCTGATCGCCACCGCCGGCCCTGAAGATTTGATCCTGTGCATGATCTCGGGCGGGGGCTCAGCCTTGACGCCCGCTCCGGCAAAGGGTATCAGCCTGGCCGAAAAGCAGGAGGCGACCCGACTGCTGCTGGCCTGTGGGGCGACCATTCACGAGATAAACACCGTTCGTAAGCATCTGTCGCGCATAAAGGGCGGGCTTTTGTGTCGCAGGGCCAATGGCGCGCGCATCGTTTCACTGATACTCTCCGATGTCATCGGCGACAACCTGGATATCATCGCCTCCGGCCTGACGGCTCCGGACCCGAGTTCCTTCGGCGACTGTATCGGGATACTGTCGCGCTACGGGCTTCTCGAGCGCGTTTCCGAATCCGTGCGTGATCACCTGGTCGCCGGCGACAGGGGCGACGAAGATGAAACGCCTAAGCCGGGCGATTTTTTATTTGCGAGCGTGGAGAACCGGATTATCGGCAGTGTTACGGATGCGTTGTCGGCTGCCGAAGGCGAGGCCCGGCGATTGGGATTCAATCCGCTCATCCTTTCATCGATGATCCAGGGCGAAGCAAGAGAGGTGGCTAAGGTCCTGGCCGCCATCGCCGGTGAAGTCCGGCGCTCCGACCGGCCGATTCCGGCACCTGCCTGCCTGCTATCCGGCGGCGAAACCACGGTGACGCTCAAAGGTGAGGGAAAGGGCGGGCGCAATATGGAACTCGCACTGGCGGCGGGGATCGCCCTGTCGGGCGTGCCGGACACACTGATTCTTTCGGCCGGTACGGACGGCTCGGACGGACCTACCGATGCCGCCGGTGGCTTTGCTGACGGTTCCACCGTCATCCGCGCCGAAGCTGTCGGACTGTCGGCCTCCGCGCATCTTGCCGAAAATGATTCCTATCCGTTTTTTCAACGTCTGGGCGATCTTTTCATCACCGGCCCGACCCGGACCAACGTCATGGATCTCCAGATTTTGCTGATCGATACGTGAGAATATGGTTTGAAGGAGTGAGTCTGGACTGATAATCGGAATCGAGAGACGCAAGCCGATGAAATGACATTTACCGTACCTTACGGGCTCTTCGAGACCTTTCTGTCCCGCTGGAGGGAGTCATTTCTTCAGACCGACATGGTAGGGGCGAAAAATTTTTCGCCCCTACCATCCGGCGTCATTGTGTGACATCATTTGCGCTGCAGGAAATGAAGATAAAATGAAGGCATTGAATCCGGCCTATATTGACGAACTGAAAAACGTCGTTAAAAACAGTCCGTATCCCCGGCACATGGCGATGGTGTTGGCCCACATCGAGTTGGACCGGGC
>JBAPWQ010000122.1:0-4766 GCA_049283795.1 Desulfobacterales bacterium
AGGAGAAAATGGGCCTGCGGGCCTCGGACACGACCGACCTTATTTTCGAAGACTGCCGGGTGCCGGCGGAAAACCGTCTCGGCGGGGAGGGAGAAGGGTTCAAGATCGCCATGAAGGCCCTGGACGGTGGACGCATCGGCATTGCGGCCCAGTCGGTCGGGGTGGCGCAGGCCGCCCTGGATGCGACCGTCAAATACATGAAGCATCGCGAGCAGTTCGGCCGCAAGATCTCCAAGTTTCAGGGCCTTAGATGGACCATTGCCGACATGGCCACCGAAATCGAAGCAGCCCGGCAGCTGATGTACGTGGCGGCGGCGATGAAGGACCGCGGCGAAAAATTCACCGCCCAGGCGTCAATGGCCAAACTGTTCGCTTCCGAAATGGTGAACCGCGTAACCGCCAAGGCCATCCAGCTTCACGGCGGCTACGGCTTCATCCAGGACTACCCGGTCGAGCGCTACTACCGCGATGCCCGGGTGTTCACGATCTACGAGGGCACCTCGGAAATCCAGCGCATCGTCATCTCCAACGAAATTTTAAAAGACCGCCGCGCGCCCTGAAGCACCAACAACCAATTTAACAGAAGCGACCGGCCTTCACAAACGACCACCCCGAACCAGCGGCCTGGCAGTCAACCGGCCCTGCCCGCATCAACCGCCCGCCCGTTGTTCAAGCCCGGCACCGGTGGATTGAAGCCGGGGGGTGAAATGAGAATCAAGCGTATTACCGGTTGGCCGAAAATCGAACAAATATGCTTATTTTTTAAATGCTTGTCATACTCACCCAAACTGCGGCACCCGCATTGCCCAATGTCAGCCCCTTAAGCCCTCTTGGACGCTTCCCATCCGATCAACGCCTTTTTTCTCGCTGATCCCCAACGATACCGGTGAATTTTTCCGGATTTGGCTATCACCCGATGGCAGGGGATAAGGTAGGCTACGGGATTGATGGCAATCGTGCCCGCAACAGCACGAAAAGCTTTTGGATGGCCGATATATGAAGCGATGTCCCGGTAGCTGACGACACATCCGCGCGGGATGCCGAGCAGCGCCTTCCATACGTTGATTTGAAAATTAGTCCCCTTGATCAGCAGATTAAACGGCTGCGAGCCTTCCCGGTGATCAATTCTGAAGATATCCTTCGCGATCGGACAGACGGCAGTTGGATTCTCGACAAACTCCGAACCCGGCCATGTCGTAAACAGCTGGCCAAGTGTTTCGGCTTGCTCGCCCGTATCTACGAACCCGAGATGACATATCCCCCGTCGGGTGGTCGCCAACAGGCACTCGCCGAAAGGCGAATCGCAGAAACCGTACGAAATCTCAAGCCCCCTCCCCTGTTTCTTAAAATCGCCAGGCGTCATCGCCTCGAAGGTAACGAATAAATCGTGAAGGCGACTGGGACCTGACAGGCCTGCGTCCAGGGAGGTTTCAAGGAGATTATCGGATTCGGACAATCTTTCCTTGGTGTAGTCAAGCGTCAAAAACTGCATGAATTGGATCGGACTTATCCCGGCCCACCGTTTGAACAGCCTGTCAAAATGATATTTGCTCAAATGAACGCTTTCCGCAATTTGATCTAGTGTCGGCTGGGATTTAAAGTTATTTTCGATGAATTGAATCGCTTTTTCAATCCGCTGGAAATCTTCGGACTGTTGCGAAAAATCATAAGTATCCATTTCTGCCCCCTTCATGTTCTGACTCGCCTGATACCCTAATGAAAAAACCGCCAATAGCCACCCGAATCTTGCTGCAAAATTCAGCGTAGTCCTTGCCCATTTCCTAACAAAGACAGAACGACTCACAACGAATCGGATGGCAGGTGTCCTGATTGGCTGGAAGGGTGTTGCAGCGTTGATAGGATTCGGGTCGTTGCGAGGGTTAGGTATAGAGTTGCTCGGACAAGTTATGGAATGCATTTGTCGGGATGGGACTGATATTTAGCGGCTTGATCGCCATCGATGGACGCCTGTTGGATAGGCTCAAGCGCAAGGAAAAGGTTTGGTATCATGAGATATAAACTCTCGATATTCTGTAAAATTTACAGAGCGATGGCAACACACCATCGCAACCTACCGTCACTCCCCGCCCCCTCGAAAGCGGCGAAGCCGCGTTTCATATAAACTCGCACCCGGTCTATACAACCGATCAGCCCATCTTCACCCACCGGTCAATTCTCCACCGCCCCACAATGCCCGTCATCTCGCCACCGCCCGCCCACCAGAGCGGCGCAGCCGCGTTTCATAAATTATCGCCGGAATCACGAAGCGATTCCGGCGATAATTTATTATTTGAATATCTTGCCCGCCACCTCAATATCCGCCGGGCAGAAGACAAACAGGCATTTGGCTTCGGGCGAAGACACCGAACCGTAGACATAATTGATGTTGATGCCTTCCTGGCCGAACTTGGCGGCAATCTTGGCCAACTCCCCGGGACGGTTGTCGAGTTCGAGCGCGATGACTGGCATGATGTCGAACACATAGTCGTTTTTCGACAACAGGTCGACCGCCTTGTCGGTGTCGCCAACCAGCAGACGGATCAGCGCGAATTCGGCCGAATCCTTGCGCATCGAACTGTAGCTGGACGCCGAAGCAATCCGTTGGAGGGATTTTCCGCGGGCCCTGAAGAGTTCCTGCACGTAGGCCGACGCATCCTGGATGGTAAGGGCATCGATATTGATACGGGCGTCCGCAAACAGCGTCGTCAATTTGCCGAGTTCGCCGGGCGCGTTTTTCAAGAACAGCGAGATTTCTGTTCTGACCATGGGGCCTCCCGTTAAGGGCGTATCCGATTATGTTGGCGAAAATTTAAAAAAAATCGTGCCGGTTGTCAACCGGCACGGGAAAACACCGGTTGCGGAAACCCGGGCCGGGGCCTGAATTCGTCAGGGAAAGAACTAGTGCTGGGAACCACCGAAAAGCTTTTTGACTTGGGCGCGATCGACGGAGCCGTCTTTCAACAGCGGCAATTCCGCCGTAAACTCGACATAGCCCGGTTTTTTGAAACGCGCGATCCGCCGCCCGACAAATTCGATCAATTCCGCGGCATCGAGACGTTCACCGGCCTTCAACTGGCAGACGGCCTTGATCCCTTCCTTCCACTTCGGGTCCGGAACACCGAAGACCACCGTTTTCTCGACCGCCGGATGCGCCAAAAGGGCCCTTTCTACTTCGGCCGGATAGACGTTTTCACCGCCGGGCTTGATGAGTTCCTTTTCGGCCTTGCGGCCGGCGTACCACAGGAATCCCTGATCATCAAAGCGGCCCAGGTCGCCGGTGTGGTGCCAGCCGTCTTGAAAGGTGCGGGTATTGTCATCGGGCAGGTTCCAGTAGCCTTTGAAGACCATGGGGCCCCGCATGATGATTTCCCCTGCCTGACCCTCTGCGACCGGCCGGTCATAATCGTCCACCAGTTTCACCTCGGCCAGTTGGATGGTCTTGCCGGCCGCCCCGGGCCTGTCGTCATAGCGGCCGAGGGTGGCCAGGCACGAGGTTTCGGTCTGCCCGTACATGCAGTAGAAGGTGCCGCCGGTTATTTTCTGGTATCTCTCGATTGTCTCCGGCGTGTCAAGGCCCAGAACACCTCGCAGGGCGTCGATGTTCTTGCCGGTTTTTTCGGCTTCGTCCAGAATCGATGCCAAAATGGGCGAGAAGTCGAACATGAGGCCGGCCCGCCGGCTGTGAATCAACTCGACCGCCTGCGCGGCATCGAAGCGGCTCATGTTCAGGCTCCGGGCGCCGACATGAAAGCAACTGGTCACCATCACCAGGCCGGCGATGTGAAAAAGCGGCAGAAGGTTCAGATGAACGTCCTTGGGCGTGGTGCCGAAAAGATAGATCAAATGCATGTCGGAACACAGGATGTTTCCGTGGCTTAGCAGTGCGCCCCGGGGTCGCCCACCGACGGCGGCGGTATGAATGATCACGAATCCGTCGCTTGTCGAGGCCGGATCGAGGGCCGGGTCGAACGCCTCCGCGTGTCCCGAAAGAACGCCGAACGGCCTGAAGTCTCCGGCATCGGTTTTGAGATTGAAGTAATCGGTCACGCTCGGCAGCCGGGTCTTGTTGGCGGCAATCATGGCCTGGTACTCGGCATCCACGAAGAGGGCCGCGGGAGTGCCGTCGTTCAGGTTGAAGCAGACCTCTTCGGCCGCCAGCCGCCAGTTGACCGGCAAGACGATGGCACCCAGCGCCGCCGCGGCACCGTAGAGCAGAAAAAATTCACTGCTGTTCTTCCCGAGCACCCCCAGGCGGTCGCCCTTCTTGATGCCGGCCTTCCGCAGACCCTGGGCCAGTCGATCGACACGGGTCTTGTACTCCCCGAATGACAGCGTGCAGTCCTCATCGACCTCGCACCAGGCCGGGTGGTCGCCGAAGATCCGGGCGTTGCGGTTGATCAGGTCATAAAAAGTAAAGTCGTAAAGAGCCAATCTGGTCACCCCTGGCAATGAAATTGTGGTTGGCGATTACTTTGTCGTCGTCACCGGGCACGGTGCTTTGAGGATAATGTATTGAGCGGTCGATCCCAGGAGCATCTTCCGGGTTTTGGATTTTTTCTCGATGCCGACGAAAAGATGGTCGATTCCGTTCTTTTCGGCAAACCTGACGATGTCTTCCCCCGGTGGCAGGCCCCTTGCGAAGTGCTGAGGTTCGCACGCGATCCCGGCCTCTTCAATAAACTTGCAGGCGGCCTTCAGTTCATATTCGACCTTGCCGATCTCATCGAGCGACTCGCCCTTGCCCCCTTCCATCGAGGTCATCACGA
>JBAPWQ010000123.1:0-1648 GCA_049283795.1 Desulfobacterales bacterium
CCGAAAAGAAGGTGGTGATCACCGATACAAACAGGCTGTTGTAAAGCGACGTGGAGAGCGAAGGCGTTTTGAAGTAGGTGATGAAATGGGCCAGCCCCACGAAGCGCCCCTCGGCGTCCGTGACGCTCTTGGAGAGCAGGTAGAAAAGGGGCAATACCACGACCACCAGCAGCCACGCGCATACCAGGAAAATCAGGAGGCGCTTGACCCAAAGCTCCTTGTCCAGTTCACTCCAGAAATTTTCCGCGCGCGGGCCTGCGGCAACAGCTATCGTGGTGGACGGCATGGCTGGCTTCGGCATCAATTGGCCGGTGGCATGCCGGACTCGTACACCCGCAGTCGGTCGCTCGGCAGGTGCACCGGCAGCGTCGAATCGGGGACAATGCCCTGACGGCGGACAATTTCCGAGGGCACGTCCGCGGTAATGACGGCCTCCGAGTCCGCGGACACGCGGCGCCTGAGGTCGATCCGGAAAAGCGATCCGCGGTATTCCATGGACGCCACCCGGGTTTCCAGGAGGTTCGGCTCCTCGACGCCCCGGTGGAGCGAGACGTCTTCCGGGCGGATGGCGATGGTCACGCGGCTGCCGGGCGGCAGCCGCCCCGTCCCGTTCTCGGCGTTCACGCTCAGCCGGGTGCCGCCGATGTCATAGACGCCTTTTTCGATCTTGGTGGCGCCTTCGATGAAATTCATGTGGCCAATGAAGCCGGCGACAAACGGGTTGGCCGGTTTGTCGTACACTTGGCGCGGCGTGCCGTCCTGGACCAGGCGCCCGCCGTCGATGACCAGGATGCGATCGGCCATCGTCAGGGCTTCTTCCTGGTCGTGGGTGACCATGATGGTGGTGATGCCCAGTCGGCGCTGAAGCTGTCGGATCTCGCCCCGCAGCATCACCCGGACCTTGGCATCCAGGGCCGAGAGGGGCTCGTCCAGCAACAGCAGCGCCGGCGATACGGCGATGGCGCGCGCCAGGGCGACGCGCTGCTGCTGACCGCCGGAGAGCTTGGCGGGGTGTTTGGCGCCCATGCCGCGCAGCCCCACCAGGTCGAGCAACTCGCTCACCCGCTGCTGGACGGCCTGCCGCGAGCGCCCCTGGCTTTTGAGTCCGTAGGCAATGTTCTGCCGGGCGGTGAGGTTCGGAAACAGGGCGTAGGACTGAAAGACGATGCCCACGTTGCGTTTGGACACCGGCAGTGAAGACACGTTGCGGCCCTCGATGAATACCTCTCCCCCGCTCTGTTTGTCCAGCCCGGCCACGACCCGCAGCAAGGTGGTCTTGCCGCAGCCGCTGGGGCCCAGGATGCAGAGAAACTCGCCGCGCCGGGCACCGAAAGAGACGGCCTCCAGGGCCGTAAACCGGCCGAAGGATTTCGATACCGACTCCAGCTTCAGGTAGATGTCGTTCTGGTTCATCGTCTTTTCCTATTTGGCGTCACTCTTGCCGTCGTAGCGCCGGCTCCACTCCGCCAGGATGCGCGCGCGGTTCTGGGCGGCCCAGTTGAAGTCGTTCTCGATCAGCTGACCTGCGGGATCGGCCGGAAAGCCTTCGGGAATGGGCACGCCGGTGGCGAAAGCCGTCACCGGGTAGACCTTGGCGTAGGCCTTCATGACCTCCTCGCTGATCGCCCAGTCCAGAAAGGTCCTGGCG
>JBAPWQ010000124.1:0-14564 GCA_049283795.1 Desulfobacterales bacterium
GTTTACGTGTACGGCATTGTGCATGGCAAAAGGAATATTCAGGAAATTCTTAACCAAAGACTTTCCTTTCCAGAATCCCGTCCCCACTCTTAAAACTCCTCGAATCGAAGCTGCCTGCTAAAAAATCAATGGTTTTGCGACGGCTTCCGGTGTAACTATCCTTGTACTGTCCCGTTATACATACCGGAATCTTTATTCTGAAGCCTGAAGTGCCCGAAAAAAACAGTTCATCGTTGGCGAAAGTGGTTCCGGCCGGCCTCTGCGAAATTGAAACCGGCCTGCGATATTCGCAGGGTCCAGGTCAAAAGATGATGTTTTAGGGATGGAGACCGAAAATGGCGGTATATATACCCCGTGGAAAAGTTTAAATCTTTCTATACCGCGCACAAAGATCGGCTCTTTTCGTATTTACTCAAAATCACGGGCGATTATCACCTGGCGGCCGACATCATGCAGGAGAGCTTTACGCGCTATCTCGAACGGTATGGAAAAGAGGGCAGCACCGCGCTGCTATACACCATCGCGCGCAACGCGGTGATCGACACCTTTCGCAGACAGGACCGCGGCACCCAATTGCTGGAGGAGCGCGATCATATCGGCCCGGACCAGGAGGCGAACTACCTGGTGCGGGACGAATGCCGGCGTTTGCTGGCGGCCCTGCGGAATCTCGAGCGGGATGAAAGGGACGTCTTGTCGCTGGTCGTCAGCAGCGGGTTGTCCTACCGCGAAATAGCCGGCGTGACCGGGCTGAGCGAAGCCAACGTGAAGGTGAAGGTCCATCGGGCGCGCCTTAAACTCAAAAAGATTTTTACGGAATGATTTCTATGAAAAGCGAACTGATCAGCCTGTTCATCGACGATGAACTCGATCTGGACGAGAAGCTGTCTTTCGTCGAGACGGTTCACGCCGAGGCCGTTTTTAAGGACGAGACGATCGAACTGCTCAAACAGGAAAAATTGCTGTGCCTGGACGGGGTCGATCGGGTGCCGGAAGTGCATTTCAAGAAAAAGCAACCCCGGCGTTTTCCGCGTCTGCGACCGTTGTTTCCATGGGCGGCGGCTCTGACTGCCCTGCTGCTTTTTCTGGTCTACTCGAAGCCGGTTCCGGAAAATTCGAGCCCGGTTCCGGCCAAAGCCGGCGTGCCGTATCGTTTTGTCATATATCAGCCGGAGGCGACCCGTGTTGAAATTGCCGGCAGTTTCTCGGATTGGCGCGCGATACCGCTCAATAAAGCCGGCTCGCAAGGGTATTGGGAGACGATCCAGGAGGTCCCGCCCGGCGAGTACCGTCTGTGTTACATTATCGGGGGTGATCGTCGAATCCCGGACCCGACGATCCCGGCCCGCGAAAAGGACGATTTCGGCGGCGAAAATTCGGTTCTCGAGGTGGTCAATAAGTCGTGAGACGTCTTTTTCTCCTATTGGGCGCACTCGTCGTGTTACCGGCAGGGTGCAGCGGGCGCCATTGCACCGTCCCGTCGGACCAGGGGACGCATTTTTACCTCGAAGCACCAGGGGCTGCGACGGTTCAATTCGCCTCGTCACTGGATGCTTATGCGTTGCACGCGGCCGGCAGAGTCGGTGTGACGAGCTGGGAGATAACGGTACCGCCGGGAGAGGCTGAGTTCATGTATTTTTATGTGGTCGACGGGAAAATTTTTCTCCCTGAATGCCCGTTTCATGAAAATGACGATTTCGGTTCCAAAAACTGTATATACAGGCCTGGCGAATAGAAAAAGGGGACAACGGACCGGAGGGTTCGACCACCGGGGTCAGCGCTGGGGGGAAGAAGAGCCAAACGGCATGAGTATTCGATGAATGAGAGCATAAGCGCCTGGCGAAAAGAAGGCGGCAATTCAATTCGGTATTGCGGTGACGTCCATGGGTGGGGTTATGAAAAATATACTCTTTCTGTCAATCCTGGTTGCAATTCAGGCATCGGCGGCTTTCGCAGGTACGGCCGCGCTGGGCCTTGGAGATGAGGCCTCGGAACAACTCGAAGCCAGTGCCCGGCAGGTTATCCAGGCCGGTGTCGACAGCGACATCGCCGCCGAGGTGACCCGCGTGCTGGTGCTAAATGGTTTTAAAGACGAGCAGGTTCTGCGTGCCCACGCCATCTTGATAAAAGCGCAGCGCGCCGGACTGCCCTTGCAGCCGATCGTAAACAAGGCTTTCGAGGGAATTGCCAAACAGGTTCCCCCGGACACTATCCTGAACGCGATGGAGGCGGTTCGGTCCCGCTACGATTTCGCATTCTTGAGAGCTGGCCTGCTGACCGCCCAAAAGGATCAAATAGACCGGCTCGGACAGGCGCTGGCGGCCGGAATTGCCGCCGGCGTGTCCCTTGAGGATGCCGATGCCATGGTGGAAGCGGTCCGGCAGCGCGCCGCTGCGACCAATCCCGATCAGGCCGCTGACCTGGCCCTTGCGGCCTTTGAAACCGCGCGGGATGCCGCCCGCCTTGGGGTTTCCTCGACGGCCGCCGCCGGTCTCGTCACCCAGGCCATGAGCAAAGGCCTCAGTCCGGCCGAGATGCAGGCCATGCACCAATCCTTCCTGTCCCAGTCGCAACACGCCCTTCCTGAAAATATCGCCAAGAGCTATTCCAGCGCCATTCAACAGGGTAAAAGCTTTCAGGGGCACGGGGCGGTTCCCGGCGGCCTGCACGGAACGCCTGGTCCCTCATCAGGACATGGCGGGGCCGGTTCACCGGGACCAAGCGGCGGAGCGGGCGGCGCCGGGAGCGGCGGCGGGCCTGGAGGCTCCGGTGGCGGCGGGGGTGGTGCCGGAGGTGCAGGGGGCGGAGGAGGCGGTGGCGGCGGCGCAGGAGGTGGTGGTTCCGGCGGGGGAGCCGGCCGTTAGATCTGATGATAGCTTGATGCCTTGACAACGGTAGGATTTTGCCTGATTCGGCACAAGGTCATGCCGCCGGAAAGCGCCATCATTGATCTTGATGTCGTTTATCACTCTTAAAAGCAGCGGGTTTCACGGGAGGTCGCGGTGAAAGAGTGATGGTGCCGAGATGGCCACGAACTGTAACCTTTCTGTCAGCTGCCCGTTACAACTTTATAGAAAGGAAATAATCGTTTTCAACAATACGAGTAAAGGGGGGGGCATCGTCATGAAACACACGATTAAACTGTTTTATTCATTTTCGGCACTGGTCATTTTGGTGACCTCGACCTGGAGCGTGACAGCCGCTGATCTGAACCTGGCGGATACGGTGACAACTTCCGCAAGGATCGATTCCGTTACGGATCAACAAGCTGTTGTTCCGATTCTACTCGCCAAGGGTGGCGGCGGTGGCGGCGGCGCAGGCGGAGGAGGCGGTGGTGCGGGAGGTGGTGGAGCCGGCGGTGCCGGCGGGGGAGCCGGTGGTGGTAGTGGCGGCTCCGGAGGCAGCGGCGGTGCCGGCGGAAATGGCGGTGCTGGCGGAAATGGCGGCGGCAATGGCTCCGGTGGCAACGGCGGCGGAGCCGGCATCGGCGCGGGTCCCGGTGCCGGCCCTGGTCCCGGTGCCGGTCCCGGCCCAAGTGCGGGTCCCGGTCCGGCTGCAAGTTCAGGTGCGGGTCCCGCTGTGGGGTCCGGTTCGGTGACCGGCGGCCATCAGGGCCACAGCTATGGCCCCGGTGACGGCACGGGCAATGCCGGCACCGGCCCGGCCGATGGAACCGGATACGGAAGTTCTGCAAACAAATAGGATTCTAATGAAATGGAGGCAAAAAGGGGGCACAGGCCCCCTTCTTTTTGCATTTAAAAGTATAGGAAATCAATCGAGAATTTGCGGTTCAAGATGTGCGCTCATCTCTATCTTTTTGTGACACTACTTAAAATATCCAGTGTTTTAACGTAAATGGATGTGTCGACTTCCAGCAGTCCTAAAATAGTGTGAAAAAGATAATCCTGAGTAAATGTTTGTTTGGATTTTTCTTTCAGCGCTTTTTTGTCAATCTTATAGCTGTTTCCGAACCACATGACGGCACCCACATGCTTTTGACTGTCCGGAGCCATAAAATACGGCAGGCCATGCAAGTACAAGTTGTTTTCACCGATAGACTCTCCGTGGTCACTGATATACACCATGGCGGATTCAAATTTTATTTCGTTTCGTTTGAGCAGGCTTATCACTTTCGATAAAAAATAGTCTGTGTACAAGACGGCATTGTCATATGCATTTCCGATTTCCTCACGGGAGCATTTTTCCAGCTGGTTGGTCTTGCAAACCGGGGTGAATTTTTCGAACTCACCGGGATACCTCTTGAAATAGGCTGGGCCGTGATTGCCCATTTGGTGGAGTACGATCAAAATATCCCCATAGTTTGTCCGATCAATATATTCCTGTAATCCCGCCAGCATGCCTACATCTCTGCATTCGTCATCACAGATTGGATTGAGGCTCGGACTTTTGTAGTCTTCGTAGGGAACTCTCAGGGCAGTGCCTTTTGAATCAGAATTGTTGTCTCTCCATAAAATGTTCACTCCGGCATGATGCAGAACGTCAAGTAAGTTTTCATGCGATTTCGATTTGTTGTCACTATAATTTTCTCTTCCGAAAATCGAAAACATGCAGGGTACCGACACCGCGGTGGATGTTCCACACGAATACATCTCGGGGAAATTGATAATGTCCTCACGCTGCAATAGGGGGGTAGTTTGTCTTGCATACCCGTTGAGCGAAAGATGATCGGCTCTAACCGCCTCGCCGACTACCAATATTATTAACTCTCTATCGGTGTCGGTGGGAGGTATTGTTGCATCGGTACCAATAGACTTAAGAGAGGCGTCACCTGCGCCCCAGCTATGATCAAGGTATTTACCGGCAGCCAATAGATAACCGACTGGATTTGTATAGTATTTTAAATGCTTGTGTTCTCTGAAGAAAGACATGTAAAATTTGCTGAAAGTTAAGAGTACAGAAATAATTATTATTGATGAAATCCCAAAGATTTTCAGTTTTTCAATGAGTTCTTCTCTGAACGAACCGTATTTCAGGTTCACTTTGTAGATTAAAATGGATGGCAGGATCCCGAGAAACAAAATATATAACAACAGTTTAAAGTTGAATAACTCCATAGACTCCCGGACATTCGTCTGAAGTATGTTCTGAATCATACCGCTGTCAATAACGACGCCATAGTCATTCATGAAATAACTGGCAATGGATGACAGAATCAGTATGAGAATCAAAATCGGTTTGGTTGTATATCTTGATCGAAGAAGGGTGAACAACAAAACCAAAACACCAGTCAGAACGACACCCAATGAAAAAAGATAAATAAGGTTGGTTGAAGTAACTGGATAATCAGCTGTAAATTTGATAAAAAAAGACAGATTGTCAAACAGAATTAAAAATATGACAGTCAAAAGAATGAGTTTTCCAGGGGATAATTTATCCGGGGATTTCAAATTATAAACTTTCTATTACACCGTAGCCGCTTTTATAATTTCAGGATCGGGATCCACGCTCAATCTCAACCCATGGAAGGCAGACGGTGCGCAGATTACTGGTCAAATAGAACAAAAGCAAGCATTGAATCGACAAACAGTCAAAACATTCAGGATGGATTGGGAAAATCGCGAGTCCGGCAGGCAAGTGGGTCAGCACGCGCGATTTCTAATGGCCTTTTCTATCGAATAGTTCAGCCTTCAATAACATCTTGTCGCATGGGTCCTACTGTATGACCATCAGCCCGGGGCACAGTAGGACTTTGGTCCAATAGACAATGAAAGGGGGTCTGTTTATTTTCACCCAGGTTTAAAGCGGCAAGAGTCCGCGGACGGTGACGGCTCATACTATTTGACTGGCAGCAGCAGGGCTGCCGACTTGGCCGGGAAAAACCGGCTGACAAAAACGGGGAAAGACCCGGAAGGAGGACTTAGATGAATCTGTTGAGAGGAGACGCGATGATGAAACGCTCGATTTCAAGCCCTTGGATGGTCTTGTTGGTGGCGCTCATGTTCATGTTTGGCTGTGGAGAAAAAGCGCAGGACGCCGCAAAGAAAGTCGGAGAGAAAACGCAGGCGGCAACCGAGGCGGCCAAGAAAACAGCGGAATCCGCGGCGGCCTGGACATCCGACAAGATGGACGCCTATTCGGGCGAAATGAAGAAAAAGATGGGCGACTTCAACACGCAGCTCGAGGAACTCAGCGGCAAAGCCCAGAACCTGAGCGAAGACGCCAAGGTAAAGTATAAGGAACAATTAGCGGCCCTGACTGAGAAAAAAGAGGCGGTCGCGAAGAAGATGGAAGAGCTGCAGAATGCCAGCGGTGAAGCGTGGGTAAAGGCCAAGAAAGAATTGGACGCGCTGATGGCCGAAATGGCGCAGCTCTATGACAACATTAAAAAGAATTTCACCACGACCTGATCCTGAATGATGGGTACGGCTACAGCCGGCAGCCTCCTTGAATTCAATTGATTTGACAAATCGCTATCTAAAGTATATACATACATGTGTATACATGGCGAGAACGGCTTGAGTTGACTATTTAGAGAAAGAAGGGGTATTCACCCTGCTTCAAGGAGGCTGTTGTGGCCACTACACGTGTTTTTAAATCGGGAAACAGCCAGGCTGTCAGGCTTCCGAAAGAATTTTCTGTCAAAGGCAAGGTGCTCGAGATTTTCCGCCGCGGCGACGAAATCGTGCTTCGGGAGCCAGTCCGGGGGTTGGCACGGGCTTTTGATTTGCTGACCGAACTTCCTGAGGATTTTCTGTCCGAAGGCCGACAGGACCTCCCGCCGCAGCATCGCAAGGGATTGTGATGAGGCCCCGTTATCTGTTAGATACCGATATCTGCATCTACATTCAACGTCAAAGACCTGAAAAGGTTCTGGAACGTTTTCAAAAGCTTAAAGCCGGTGATGCGGCAATTTCTGTTATCACATGGGGAGAACTGCTCTATGGTGCCGAGAAAAGCAAGCAACGTAAAATGTCGTTGCGCCTGCTTGAAGAGTTCACGTCTCTTATTCCCGTGTTGCCGATTCCGGAAAACGCCGGGAACGCCTATGGGGTCATCCGGGCATTTCTGGAATTAAAGGGAACTCCCATCGGCAACAACGACCTGTGGATCGCTGCCCACGCCAAGGCGGCCGCCCTTACTATCGTCACCAACAACGAACGAGAGTTCAAACGCGTACCTGGTTTGAAGGTGAAGAATTGGGCGGTTTGACCGAATCATCGCTTCGCAATTCCTTTTCGCCGGTCGGTGTGTCGATGCGTGCCACGAGGCAGGGAGACCGGCCCTTCTGCTGGGGACATATTCTGACGAGATCCCCCGCACCGATGGAGTCGAGGACGGATTGCAGCCAGGCGGGATAAGGGTGGTAAACTTCCAAACCTTTAAACCGGCACCCGGCATCCGCCATGTTTTTCGAGGGATGGGGGTCGGTTTGCCATTCGATGACGTAAGGCAGCATACCGCCGGCCAGGAGCCGGCCGTCATCGGGGAGGCCAAAAGACCAGTTCAGGGAACCCCGGCTCAGCAAGGTGGCTTTGCCGAAATCGAATTTCGCCTGCTTCAGCAGTTCTCCGATGTCGTCCGTGTTGACCACCCAGGAGAGCAGGGCCGGCCGCGCCGCGAGCCGGCATCCGACAAAGGGGTCGTCCAGGCCGTACCAACGCGGGTTTTCAGGCGGATTGCCGGCGGGATCGACTGCAATTATTTCGAGAAATATGCCATCGCCCAGCCGCATCAGGTGATTGTGGGTGCCCATGTTGGGGTGCTCGCCACCGTAGGGCATATCGACCCCCAGGCACTTCTTGACATAGGTGACACCCTGCGTAAGATCGGCCGCGCCGATAACGAGGTGATCGATTTTTATCGGCATGAGTGCATCTCCAGTTTACAAACAGACCACGGGTTTCAGCGCCACCGGCCGGCCGTCAATTGAATGTTGCCGACGGCGGGTTCACGGTGTGACGCGAATCCGGTCATCGAGCCGGCCTCCTTATCCGTTCCGATCGTCGGAACTTCCGGCTCAAAATCAAACGGTAGCAAAATGGCGGTAAGCGGCGGCGGAATCTAAAATGAAGCGGGGCTCTACCGTCACACCAGACGTAAAGCCCCGTTCGCGTTGTCGCACCAGCGGCACAGAGCCGGTTTCTTTACAGAATCCGGCCGGTTGCCGAAGACAGTCGATCAGTACACCATTCCCCCGACATACACGCCGGCACCCACGAAGACATCCGTATTGGGGACCCTGTAAATATAGGTCAGTTTTTTCGAGGGCGTGGTCTTGCCCGGTTTGGGCCACATGTATTCGACCCAGCCGTGTCCCACGTCGCGGGCCAGGTTGACAAAATGGACGAAAAGCGCCTTGTCGGTGGGGTCGGTCATAAGCAGAACGTGCGGCTGTTTGGTCAGTTCCGGCTGAAAGGGATGGGCCAGCATCTTGCCGTCCAAATTCATCAGAAATACGTAGGAATCCTTCCATACGAAAGGTCCCTTGGGGTTGCTGATCTGCTTGATGCCCTCTTCCAAGCCTTTGGTGGTTATGAGCGCGGCCGCTTCATGGCTTTTCATGACACATTCCTCCTTGGTGGCCGATTCATCGGCCGCCAGCGCAGTTCCTGCCAGGAGGAATACGGTGAACAGTAGAGACAAGATATAAAGTTTTCTCATGGCCTTCTCCTCGTGTTTCATTATTACAGTTCGGTGGTGTCGCAAAAGGCCGCAAATGACGCCCAGGTTGCAAGTTCGGCCGCTCGTGCGCGAAACACTGAGCACGGCCATCCGGCACCGGCGACGCCATCGGCCTTAGTGGGTTTAACAGAACCGGCCTGCCGGCAGATGGCGGTGAAACTTATTTGATCCACGGGGGTCCGACCGGCAGTACGTCGCGACCGAATACCTGAGCATAGATGACATGGGCCATCATGTAAAGGGCCGCGAGAGCGCAGAGCATCAGTTCGTATCCGGCCCACACGGTCATTTCAGGATATCCGAAATGCGCTATGTCCAGAAGAAGAAAGCCGATGAGCAGCAGGGTAAAGGTGATGGCCATGGCGGTATGAATCCGCATGGCGGCGATCCACATGATAAAAGTGTAAAGGGTCCAGACGTTCAGAAACCAGCCGAGGTCCTTGGTGCTGGAGTGGTAGACGTTGAAGTGATTGAGCATGAAGATGACGCCCAGCGCGATCCAGAAACTCCCGTAGGCAACAAAGGCGCTGTAGCCGAAGTTGTTGCCGACCTTGAATTCCTGATATCCGGCGATCAGCTGCGCCATGCCACCGAACACGAATGCCATCGAAACGACCGGACCGACACCAATCCACCCCACGTTGTGAAATTGAAGCAGCAGGGTCGTCAGGCCGAATCCGGCGAGTCCAACGACGCCCGGGTTACCACTTGGTTCTGCACTAGCCATAAAGCTTCCTCCTCTAAAAAAAGATTAAAAGATCGATGAAACGGGGTCAGCGGGTAAATTCATTTCCGGCGCTTTTAGCGGGATTTACTAATGGGTACGTAAGATACACGACATGGATTTTGTCTAATCCCATTGAATGCAATCATCATAGATTCTCAATGTCGAGTGGGTTTCGTACTCCTTAGTAATCAATTTTGCAAGCACGGGTTTCAATTTTTCGGGCATCGTTTGCGATTGACTTCCTTGCCGCCTTCTATCGTTTCCTTGCGAGCGGGTGCCCCCCCACCCTCAACCGGCCTTTACAAGCGGGCGCTTCGCCTGCTAAATTAGCTTGAATCTCCCAATGGCGGCATTGACGGCGCTTTTACACATGGCGAATCGAAAAATCTTAGTGGCGATCAGTCTCATCGGCCTCACCGTCGGCCTGACGACCGCGGCCTTATCGCAGGAAGGTGCGGACGAGGCGATCGCCTCCCGGATTCTTTACGGGTGCCGCATCGGTTTGCTTTATCATGATGTAAACGGGTTGTGGAGCGGGTCACGGGCCGAGGGCGGAGTCGATGCGAATGTCGAGATCGTCTTCAGCAAGCCGGGCTATCTGCTCTGGGGGGGCGGCATCCGGCCCAACCTCGGCCTGACCGTCAACAACCAGGGGGACACCAGTACCCTTTACGGTGGGTTCGTCTGGGAGTTCGTGTCCCGGGCCGGTCTTTTTTTCAATACCGGCCTCGGCCTGGCCCTTCACGACGGGGAACTCGAGGCCGGTGACGACCGTAAAAAAGCGCTCGGCGCGCGCGTGCTGTTCAGAGTCCCGATTGAAATCGGCGCGACTTTCGGCGGCCGCCACCGGCTCTCCATTCTCTTTGCCCACATATCCAATGCCTACCTGGCCGATCCGAATCAAGGACTCGACGTTCTCGGTTTGCGCTATGGAATTCAATTTTAGCACGACCGATGACTTTTTCCGGTCGATGGAGGAGTATGCCGGCATCTTTGAAACGAAGACTCTGCGCCCTTATGGCGGCGGGGATGATCCTGTTGCCATTGACCGCGCGTTCCGAGACGGTCGCCATACCCGTATTTCTCACCTATGTGCAGCTGCGGCATCTCATCGTGCGGCAGATGTTCCAGGGACCAGGCCATACGGCCCGGCATGTGCTGGACGATGCCGGCTGCGCCGTGGTCACCTATGCGGAACCGCGCTTTTCTGCCGAGGGCGGTTTGATGCGGCTGGAAGTCGACACCCTTGCGACCTTCGGCATGCCATCTATCGGCGGGTGTGCCACCCTGGGTCAATTTAAAGGTCGAAGTGTCGTCAGGGGCACGCCGGAATTGTCGGGTGCCCGGCCCCTGTCGGCTGTGCTCAAGGTACAGAGCCTCGAGCTGTACGATGATCAGGGCCGGCGGCTGACCGGTCTTCCCGTCCTGCAGACATCCGACGAATCGTTGCGTCAATTTTTGAGCACGCTGAAAATAGACCTGAAGCCTGAAGTCGATCGGCTGAAAGAATGGCTGCCTTCCGTGCTGACCGGTTATTCGGCCGACCGGCTGACCGCAACCATCGACAGCCTGAGGATCGGCCACATCGAGATACGTCCCGAGGGTCTGGATATTCGCCTGACTATCGATGTCGCCGAGGTTCCGCAGGAAGCGCGCGAGCCGGCGCTGAGTGCCGTTGAGTTGGCGCAACTGGAACAAGCCTGCCGGCAGTGGGATGCCTTTCTGACGTTTGTCGTCAAGCAAGCGGCCATAGCCACCTCATCGGAAGCGCTTCGTCTGGTCCTGATGGAGATTCTCTTGGATGCACGTTACGAAATCAGGGCCGCTCTTGTTGACAACACCGACGGTAACGGTCCCGACCCGGTCAAGGTCCTTTTTGTCCGCAGCTGGCACCGTCTCGAACCGGTGATGCGCCAGATCGCGGACCAGTCACCGGACCGGGACACGGTACCCTTTTTATCCTTCATGACGGCGGCCGATGCGCTCGTGGCGCTTGAAAAACTCGGTCCCGCGGTTGGATTGGACATATCCGCCGACGGACTGCGGCGTCTGGCCCGGCTCCTGAACGACAATCCGAACCTCGATCCGCTTCAATTCGTGGACGGAATCGATCCGGAGCTGCAAAAACTCTTTGATTTCGGCATTCCGGAAACCGGAGGGGCGGGCACAAAACCTTTCGGGTTCAACCTCGGGCTCGTTTCGCCGGCCTATGCGGCCACCGCGCGCGATCGACTCAATCACTGGGTGCCACGTACGGACGAGCTGGGGCTGTATTTGATTGAGGTCCGGAACCTGCTGCAGGAAAAGGCGGATGCCCGCATTCGCGCCGCGGCGATAACGGACGAGCACGCCGGTGTCTTCCGCAAATTGATGCTGGCCGCCGCCTGGCAGGAAAGCTGTTGGCGCCAGTACGTCATTCAGAATGACAAAATCGTGCCGCTCGTTTCCGGGTCCGGGGACGTCGGGTTGCTGCAGGTCAACGAAAGAGTGTGGCGCGGCTTTTATGCCGGCAACAAGCTGCGCTGGGATATCGATTACAATGCCCGCGCCGGGAGCGAGATCCTGTTTAAATTCATGGTCGATTACGCCTTGAAACAGCAGGAGCACAAGCAGCCCGGCGGCCTCTCCAACCTGGCGCGCGCCGCCTACAGTGCCTATAATGGCGGGCCCTCGCAGGTAAGCCGCTACCGGAGCGCAAATATTCGGGACGCACACCGGAAAATCGATGCCGCTTTCTGGGCCAAGTATCAGCGGGTCGAGCACGGCCAGGAGATGGCCGTCGTGGAATGCCTGGGGGGCGAGGCGGCCGTTTCCGTGGCGGATGCGCCGCCGGTCGACCGCGCCGCAACTGCGCCGGTGCCCCAGCTCCCGTCGGCAATCGGATCGCCGACGCGAATCGAAAACGTCCAGTGGATCAGGGGGCAGGATCCCGGGCACCTCACCCTGCAATTGGCCGCCATGAGCACCGAAATTTCGGTCAGGAACCTGATCGAGAGGCAGTCCCAACCGGGCACCTTCGCCTACTGTCGCATCAAACAAAATAGCCGGATCGTTTACATCGCCATTTACGGCAGTTTTTCGAACCGGGCCGATGCCCAAAAGGCCGCGGCCGGCTTTGCATCGCCGAAGCCCTGGATTCGGGATTTCGGGGGTATTCAGAAAGCAATGACGCGATAGGGTACATCCTGCTGACGACACCCGGATTGACAGCCATCCTTTTGGTCTTACTCTCAAAAATTCCTTTTCATTAACGTCAGTCAGCGGTTATGCTACGGGCGGTATCGGCTTTTATTAGAATAACAGCTGCATCATCAGGAGGTTTGCCATGCGCTGGGAGGGAGGACGCAGGAGCGACAATGTCGAGGATCGGCGCGGCATCCGGATGTCGCGCGGCGTGGCCGGCGGCGGGATCGGCGCTCTGTTGCTGGTTCTGGTCGCCTTGTATTTTGGCGTCGATCCGTCGGTTGTCGTCAATCCGGGACTGCAGCCCGGCGGCAGCCCGGCACCGGGCGTCGAATCCCGCACCGCTTCACCGGAAGAAGATCGTCTGGCGGAGTTCGTGTCGGTCGTACTGGCCGACACGGAAGACACCTGGAATACCCTTTTCCGAAAAATGGGCCACTCTTACCAGGAACCGTCCCTGGTGCTCTTCTCGGGAGCGGTCGAGTCGGCATGCGGGTTTGCCCAGGCCGCCATGGGGCCGTTTTACTGCCCGCGCGACCAAAAGGTCTACATCGACCTTAGTTTTTTCGAGGACTTGAAGAACCGCTTTCGGGCGCCGGGCGACTTTGCTCAGGCTTACGTCATCGCCCACGAGATCGGGCACCACGTCCAAAAGTTATTGGGCATTGCGGACAAGGTCGACAGCCTGCGGCGGCAGGTCGGTGAGGCCCAGGCCAACCATCTGTCGGTCATGCTCGAGCTGCAGGCCGACTGCCTGGCCGGCGTTTGGGCCTATCATGCCGACCGGTCGCGTCAGGTCCTCGAAGGCGGCGACATCGAAGAGGCGCTCAACGCCGCCAGCGCCATCGGCGACGACCGCATGCAGCGCCGGGCGCGAGGATACGTCACCCCGGATTCGTTTACCCACGGCAGTTCGGTGCAAAGGGTCCACTGGTTCAGGCGCGGGATCGAGACCGGCGATATCGGGCAGTGCAACACCTTCGGCGCCGAGCGGTTTTAACCGCGCATGGCGGCGTGACCGGTCGGTGTTCGCGGCGACCAGCGGCTGCCGGCAGGGGCTTCACCATAAAGCGATGATTCGGCAGGCGGACACCGCACCGCAATCGAACTTTATGCCCCGAGGGTCGCCACCATGACGGCCTTTATGGTGTGGACCCGGTTTTCGGCTTCGTCGAAGACGATCGAAGCGCACGATTCGAAGACCTCTTCGGTGACCTCCATGGCACTCAGCCCGAACTTGGCGTGGATCTCCTCACCCAGGGCGGTCTCCCGGTTGTGAAACGCCGGCAGGCAGTGCATGAATTTTACTTCCGGGTTGCCGGTCATGTCCATCACCGCCCGGTTGACCTGGTAGGGCTGCAGCAATCCGATCCGCCCCTGCCAGGCCGTCGCCGGTTCGCCCATCGACACCCAAACGTCGGTATAAATGAAATCGCAGCCGCTGACACCCGCGGCCAGATCGTCGGTGATGGTGATCCTGGCGCCCGTGTCGGCGGCGATCTCGCGCGCCGCGGCCGTCAGCTGCCGCTCGGGCCTGAGGCTGGCCGGGGAGACGGCGCGAAAGTCCATGCCCATTTTGGCCGCGCCGACCATAAGCGAGTTGCCCATGTTGTTGCGGGCGTCCCCCAGATAAGCGAACTTGATCCGGTTCAGGGGCTTTTCGCTGTGTTCGGTCATGGTCAGAAAATCCGCCAGGACCTGGGTCGGATGGAACTCGTCGGTCAGGCCGTTCCAGACCGGCACTCCGGCGTGGCGGGCCAAAATTTCGATTTTTTCCTGCGCAAACCCGCGGTATTCGATGCCGTCGTACATGCGGCCGAGCACCCGCGCCGAGTCCTTGATCGATTCCTTGACGCCCATCTGCGAGCCGGTCGGACCTAAATAGGTGACCCGCGCGCCCTGGTCGAAGGCGGCCGTTTCAAAGGCACACCGGGTGCGGGTGGAGGTCTTCTCGAAGATGAGAACGATATTTATTCCCTGCAGGCGCGGCCGCTCGTCTCCGGCATATTTGGCC
>JBAPWQ010000125.1:0-1780 GCA_049283795.1 Desulfobacterales bacterium
ACCATGATGTGATCCGAGAGTGTGACCATGGTCATGGTGGCTAAAAAAAGCAGCATCGCGCCGGTGAAAACCGGCTCCGAGCGGATGTCGGCTTCCCGCAGATAAGCGACCGTGTAGATGGAGATCAGGAAAAACAGCAGTGATATCACCAGCAGCGACAACAGGCCCTCGGGCGTGACGGCGAAATAGTCTGCAAGCAGCGCCGAGGGCCGATAGATCCACACGGCCACCGACAGCAGCAGGTGCACGGCCCCGGTCATCACCAGCAGCGCGCGCCCGGATGCCCGCGGTAGAAAAAACGCGACCACGCCGGCAATGAACGGAACCAGAAATATGATTTCAACCATTGAACTGGCCTGTTCGTCAGCATCCACAGGGTGCCGCAGCTGCAAGGCGTCGGGCGCGCAGGCGTACTTTTTTGTACGTCAAGTGCCCGGCAACACAGCAGATGCGGTGCCTTGTGAACGCTGACGCCTATTCTTTCAACGTTCTGAGCAGCGCGGTGTCCACGTCATCGAAGGCCTGCTTGATGTTCTGCAGGATGACGGCCATGATCATCACACCGGCCAGCACATCGAGCAGGATGCCGAACTCCACGATGTGGTGGGCCCGAACCGAAAAACCGCTGCCCACCAGGTAGATGCCGTTTTCCATCATGATGTAGCCCAGCACCATGGCGATGGCGTTGCGGCGGGCCATGAGCAGGAACATGCCCCCTGCCAGCAGGGAGATGGCGGTCGGCAGCAGCAGGGCGTTGGCGCCGGCCTGCGGCAGGTTGAATTTCGGGCTGACGAACGTGGCGGCCACAATCAGCGCCAGCCCCGCCAGCAGCGAGGCGTTGTAGCCGATAATCGGCTCCACCTCCCGGTGGATCGCCACCTTCCGGATGGCCAGGTGGATGCACAGCGGGATCCCGATCCCGCGAATCAGCAGCGTGACCAGGGTGAAGACGATCCCGCCGGTCGTCGGGACGCGGCCGAAAAAAAGCGGAACGATGGAAACGATGATGCCTTGAAAGGCGATCACCTTGATCAGCGCGGGCAGCCGGCTGGACCCGAAGGAGAACAGAACCGAGAGCAGCACGAGAGCCAGGATGGTATCGACCAGGTGGGTCATCAGAGGAACTCCAGCGTCATCACGGTGGCAAAAAAGGCCAGGGCGAACGAGGTCAGCACGAACTGGGGGACCTTGTCCATGCGGTAGCGGGCCATGACCGATTCGACGATGCCGACGGCCGCGTACACCCCTGCCAGGGCAAGGAAAAACAGCCCGGCGGCGGCCGCCGGATGGCCGATCGGAAACGGAAAGACCAGGCGGGTCACCATCGCCGCGTAAAAGAAAAGCTTGAAAAAGGAGCCCAGCTCGATCAGAGCCAAATCCGGCCCGCTGTGATCCAGCACCATGACCTCGTGGATCATGGTCAACTCCAGGTGAGTGGCCGGGTCATCGACCGGCACCCGCGAATTCTCGGTCAGCAAAACGATGAAAAGGGCCATCACCACGAACAGCAGGGAAGCCCCGGCCGCCTGCCAAAGAAAAAGGGGCTGGCCGCCGGCAAAATAGGCCGCCAGGTTCACCTGGCCGGTCAGAATGGCGAACAGGATCAAGACCATGAAGAGGGTCGCTTCGCAGATAATCGGAAAATAAGCCTCTCGCGCCGCGCCCATGCCCTCGAACGGCGAGGCCGTGTCCATGGCGGCGGCAATCGTGAAAAACCGCCCCAGGCCGAGCAGGTAAAGCAGCAGGATCACATCCCCATGGAAGGAGAAAAGCGGCGGCT
>JBAPWQ010000126.1:0-4637 GCA_049283795.1 Desulfobacterales bacterium
TCATCCTTGTAGCGGCTGAGCAGGGCCAGCAGGATCGCGGAGTCCACGCCGCCCGACAGAAACAGGCCGAAGGGCACGTCCGAACGCATGTGCTGCCGCATCACCGTTTCCATCAGGCGGTCGAAGGAATCACGCGCTTCCGTGAAATCCATTGCCGCCGGCTCGACATCGAGCGGCGACCAATAGCGCCAGCGGTCGCAGATGCGTCCCTCTGCGATGCACACCGCTTCGCCCGGCAGCAGGCGTTCACAGCCCTTGAGAATGGTGGTGCGCCCGGAGCTGAACTGGTTCTGGAGGTATTGGATCAGGCCGTTCGGGTCGACTTCGGGGGTGCGGGGGTCCAGATGGCGCAAGGCCTTTATTTCGGAGGCGAAGGCCACCCCGTTTGCCAGCTGTGCGATGAAGAGTGGTTTGATGCCGAGACGGTCACGGGCCAGGATGAGGCGCCGGTCGGCCTTGTCGTAAAGGGCAAAGGCGAACATGCCGTCGAGGAACTGTAGAAAGTCCTTCCCATACTGCTCATAGGCATGCAGGATGACTTCCGAGTCGGAACGGGTGGCAAAGGCGTGCCCCAGCTTTTCGAGGTCCCGGCGCAATTCGATGAAATTATAGATCTCGCCGTTGACGATCAGGGCCAGTTCCCGGTTGCGGGCGAACAGCGGCTGATCGCCGCCCGCCAGATCAATAATCGACAGCCGCGTGTGGGCCATGCCGAACGATCCATCATGGTAACTGTCGGTATGGTCAGGGCCGCGATGGTTGAGTGCGCGGGCTGATTCGACAAGGCGTTTTTGGTTGGCGAAACCATTCTTCAGATACATTCCGGTGATGCCGCACATAGTTCCTGGCTTTTTCTTTCTGTCCGTATTGCCGTCTGCCCCAACTTTTGAAAATGCAAAATTTCTTCGCGATGACGTGCCTGGTTTTTCTTTTTAAGTGGATGAATTGCGCCGTTCGCGCGGGTCAAGGCCCATTGCCTTCAAATAGGCCGTGGTACTGCATTCGATTTCGTAGGGCCTGGCGGCTTCCCGCAGAATATGGGTTGGCAGAGGGTCCTGTAAAGTTTTCAGAATCGCTTCGGCCAGAGCTTTGGCGTCCCCGACAGCCACCAGATGGCCATAACGTCCATTGCGGAGAACCTCTCTGGGGCCGCTGGGACAGTCGGTGGCAACAACCGGCGTGCCGACCGCCAGGGCTTCGGGTAAGACAAAAGGGTTGCCTTCCCACAGAGAGGTAAAGGCAAACACGGCCGCGTACGCCATGTAGCTGTAAGGGTTCGATTTAAAGCCGGGCAGGTCTACGTCCTGGCAGACGCCCAACTCGGTTGCAAGTGCCATAAGTTCTTCGCGCAGTTTTCCGCGCCCGATTATCACAAGCCGACAGGGGCGCTGCCCTCTGACGATAGCGAAAGCGCGAATCAGCGTTGCGAAATCCTTGCGTGCGCCGAGTTCACCGACACCGAGGATAACCGGTGGCTCTCCCGGCTGGAACCAGGGGTTATCGGGCCGTGGCTGCGGCTGATTAAATAGCGCTTCAGGAACCACAGGGCACAGGACGACCTGGATAAGATCGATCGGCAGGCCTGTATAGGCCGCCATGTCTTCAGCGACACCGCGCGAAGGGACGATAACCCGATCGGCCAACCGATAGAGATATCCCATGGATGACCGCTGTAGCTGCCGTTCAAACGGTCCCCGGTGGGCTAGGTCAATGGAAATTGTCGTGCCGGAACTCACCACCAGCCGCGTGGCAACCCCGGACCAGGCGCGCGCCAGAATGGCGGTGCGATTGACCCGGTCCTTGTCGGTCAGCAAGACGGCGGGGCGACGGTGTTTCAGATAACGGGTGAGTGCCGGAAAGCCGGCGTAGACATGCCTAACCTTTAAATCCACCAACCGGACTCCCGGCGGCCGGTCTTCGATAACCGGGCCGTGGCCGCCGATTTTAAGGACATCGACCGGATAGCCCCGCCGCGCCAGGGCCGGTACGAGGTGTTGGATCAACCGGTCGACTCCGCTGTGCCCGGATGTTGCTACGAAAACGCTGATAAGAGCGTCTGATGTTTCCCTCATTTTCGTCACTAACACTTAAAAGTGGCGCCGGGCCGCATGAGATGCAATTTTCATAAATTGCAGTGGAAGGCCGGAAAGTCCCGGGAAGGCGATCTTCTTATAGTCATCCGGCACTGTCAATGGTAAAACGATGCTGAAAAGGTTGGTTTGCAGGTGCTCGCGTTCCTAAAGCGATTTGGCCCTGAGTTTGATGGTGTCCTTGATCCACCCGACGATTCCCCGCGGCAGGCTGAGAAGCCAAAAAACCTTAGAGCGGACTTCGGCCCATTGCTGACGAAACCCCACCCGGCAGTGGAGTGAATAGCGCACGAACTTGCTGTGACACTTGAACCGCTTGTAAGGACCGCTCAACGATGCATAATCGTTGATTTCTTCGAGAAAGTAATACCGAAAGCCCCGAGGGTTTTGCATGCGGATCATAAATATATTGGCGGTCAGTCCGTCGGATTGATGTTCCATGATTTGAATCACCTCGTTGACATACCTGAATTTGAAACTCCGGGCGATGCGCTTCCATATCAGGTCGTCCCGGACGTGTCTCTCGCCTGCGAAGCACGGATAGGGAAAACGCCGCAGAACATCGGTGCGTATGGCGTTTCTTTTTTCGCTTCTGATCTTGTACTTCCTGGTTTTTTCCAGGTAGTCGGAATCCATCACATCTTGCGGGAATCGATCCACTTTTATTTTGTCATCACGGTATACACAGAGACCCTCGACGCCGGCAAAGTGCTGCTTTCTGTCAGCGGGAATGCAGTCCCAGTGATACTTGAGACGTTCAAGAGCTTGTGGGTGAAGGATGTCGTCCGAATCGAGCAAAACAAAGAAAAACCCACGCGCAGTTTCAACCGCCTTGTTGTGAGCGACGTGCTTGCCCTGATTTTCCTGCCAGTGGTACTGAATCGGAATAGCACTCGTTTTGTGCCATTTCTCGATCAGCTGCGTGGTGCCGTCCGTAGAGCCGTCATCGATGATAACGACCTCGAAATCCCTGAAAGTCTGCTCGGACACGCTGTGCAGCGCACGCTCGAGTGTATAGGCGCGGTTGAAAGTCGGAATGAAGACGGTGAACGTGTAGGCGGGTTTTTCAGCGTTGGGGCTGACATCCGCATTGTTTAAGTTCTCATCTGCTGCCGGTGTGTGCTTGATGTTCAAGAGTCTATTTCTTTCAAAATTTGGTCCAGTGGTTTGAAGACCTGAGACTGCTTCATCTGCGAGCGCAGTAAAAAAACCGGTCGAATGTGCATGAGGCCCTGCAGCAGGGCAATCGGGAAGGTCAGGTCCAGGCGCAGCAGGCGCAGCAGCAATCGAAAAGCCGTCCAGGGAACATGGGATAGGATCAATCGGCGCCGTGAACAATACAGCCAAAGGTAGAGAAAACGATTTCGGGTACGGATGGTGCGGATTCGTTTGGCATGATAAAAACGCTTGATGGTGCCGACATGATCGTGGACGACACGGCTCGCCGGTTCGAAAAGCGTTGACCAGCCGTACATCCAGGCGCGTGTGCAAAGGTCCATGTCCTCACTGTAAAACGGTTTGTATATCGGCAGGAACCCGCCGAGTTCCAGAAACATCCATTTTTTAAGCGCAACCGAGCCGCCTGAAGCAAAAAGGCTTTTCAGCCGGCGATCCGATGCTGTCCTGTCCATGACGGTGGTCATGTTCCACTGGGTGCTTTTAACGGTGCCGCGGACAAAGATATACCGGTTCCAGGAAACATTCTGGGGTCTTCCCAGCGGATCATACACCAACGGGGACACGCAAAAAATATCATGACTGCTTGTAAGCGTCACGACCAGCGGGGCGATAAAATCCGTCTGCGGCCGCACATCCGAATTTAAAAAAATCAAAATGTCGTGGCCGGCGGCACCGACGCCCGAGTGCACCGCATCGGAAAAACCGCGATTGACGTCATGACAAACACGCCTGACTTGCGGAAATTTTGCCGCGAGCATGGCCATGCTGTGGTCCGTAGAGGCGTCGTCGACGACGATAATCTCGACCTTGCCGGCATAGGCGCGGCCGGCCGCCACGACGCTGGGAAGGTTGTTCTCGAGAAGCGATGCCCCGTTGAAATTGGGGATGATGATCGTGACGGGTTCAGCGGTCACTGCGCACCTCTTTTGCCAAGACGAAAACGGTACCGATGATGAAGCCCATGGGATACAAGGTGTATTTGGAATAAAAACCGACCGTCAGGCCGGTAAAGATCAGACAGTTCAGAAATACCGCTGTTATGCAGTTAATAAATAGTTTCCGGGGAAGTTCTCCCGTGCGGTGTGATAGCCCGATGAGGAGATACAGGAGAAAAGCCAGCCCACCGAAGACGAGGATCGTTCCGATCAAGCCGTTTTCGAACAGAACCTGCAGGAGAAAGTTGTGTTGAAAAGAAAAGGACTGGTAGAGCGGATCGGGGATTGCGTATTTCGGCATCGCATCCAGCGAACTGCCGATGCCGTTTCCGACCAACCAGGCCGCCGGCGAATTGTCGCGCAGCATCATGAGGGAAGACTTCCAGATCTGAACTCTTTCCTCGTTCGGCAAGCTGGTGGCCAGTTCCTTGAG
>JBAPWQ010000127.1:0-2289 GCA_049283795.1 Desulfobacterales bacterium
TAAAAGAACCAGCGAGGCGATTCCCGTCCACCACACCAGCGTTTCATGGGACAAAAACCAGTCGCGCAACTCCGAAAGGATCATTTTTCTATCCGTTTAGTCCGTTGTGCCCGTTGAGCCCGGTTGGACCGTTGGCCTCGCCATGCGGGACTTGACCGCCGTGGGACCCCGCAACCCGTAACCCGCCACCCACCACGAAACACCGTACACCAACCACCAGGCATCGGGCACCCACAAGGGGCGCCCCTACGGGCTGCTTCACCCAAACGCAAAATACTAACCACCGAACACTGCCCGCCCAACACGAAGCGCAATACACGTCTCACACCCCGCAACCCGCAAGCAGCAACTCGCAAGAAGTTAACCACACAAATCCTTCAGAATAAATGGGGTGAACAAAGTATTTGAAGTGCAGGCCTATCCGGATGAGCCGAACAGTGAACGGTCTGCAGCTTTGCTGAAACCGCGACGCCGCGGGCCGCCGGTTGACAACCTATGCTGCGGGTGCGTAAAATCTCAACATTTTATCTGTTTGAATACCGCCCACAATTCTTCAATATCCGGAGGCCGCTGCGTGAGTCCTTATCAACCGATCGAGAACTACGGCATCATCGGCGACATGCACACCGCCGCGCTGGTGGGGATGAACGGCTCCATCGACTGGCTCTGTTTTCCCCATTTCGATTCTCCCAGCGTTTTCGCCGCGATCCTGGACCATGAAAAAGGCGGGTGCTTTAAAATCGCGCCCGCTTCCGGGAAACCGACCTGTCGCCAGCACTACTGGCCGGACACCAACGTGCTGATCACCCGTTTTCTGATGGCCGAGGGCGTGGGCGAAATCACCGATTACATGGCCGCCAGCAACCGGGCCGGCGGCGCGGGCGACCATCGCCACCAGGTGTATCGAAAAGTCGCCGCCGTCCGCGGAGATGTGACTTTCCGCCTGGAATGCCGGCCGGCGTTCAATTATGCCCGCCATCGTCACGAGGTGAACATTTCAAACCAGGGGGTTGTTTTTCACTCTGCGGAACTGAACCTGGCGCTGGCAACCCGCATCCCGCTGCAGGCACAGGCCGGAGGGGCGGTGGCGGAGTTCACCCTGCGCGAAGGACAAACGGCGGTTTTCGTTTTCCAGGCGGCCGCGCTCGACGGGAGCTGCCCGGCCTGCCTCTCCGATACGGAAGCGGCGGCGGTGTTTGCACAGACGATCGATTTCTGGCAGCGTTGGCTGTCCAAGTGCAGCTACACCGGCCGCTGGCGGGAAATGGTGTATCGCTCGGCCCTGGTGCTGAAGCTGCTCACCTTCGTGCCTACCGGGGCGATTATCGCCTCCCCTACCACCAGCCTGCCGGAAACCGTCGGCGGCGGGCGCAACTGGGATTACCGGTACACCTGGATCCGGGATGCAGCCTTCACGCTGTACGGTTTCCTGCGCATCGGGTTCACCGATGAGGCCGCATCCTTCATGGACTGGCTGGCGGCCCGCAGCCATGAACTCGACCCGGACGACTCGCTCCAGATCATGTACAGCATAGAAGGCCGGCACCGCCTGGACGAGAAAATCCTGACCCATCTGGAAGGCTACCGCGGCTCGGCGCCGGTGCGCATCGGCAATGCCGCCTATCGCCAGCTGCAGCTGGACATATACGGCGAACTGATGGACGCCGTTTATTTGTTCAACAAATACGGCAGCCCGATATCTTACGAACTGTGGCTGTACCTGCACCGCGCCCTCGACTACGTGTGCGACAACTGGCACAGAAAAGACGAGGGCATCTGGGAAGTGCGCAGCGGCAAGCGCCACTTCGTTTTTTCGAAACTGATGTGCTGGGTCGCCCTGGACCGGGGGCTGCGCCTGGCGGAAAAACGCTCGTTTCCGGCGAACCGGGCCCACTGGCTGCAAAACCGCGATAAAATCTACGAGGAAATCATGCGCCGCGGGTGGAACCGGGAACGGCAGGCGTTCGTGCAGTCCTACGGGAGCCGGGAACTGGATGCCTCCAACCTGCTCATGCCGCTGGTGTTCTTCGTTTCGCCCAACGATCCGCGCATGCTCAAGACCCTGGAGGCGATCCTGAAATCACCGCGCAAGGGCGGGCTCACCGCCGACAGCCTGGTCTACCGCTATGACCCCAAGGACCCGATCGACGGGCTGAAAGGCGAAGAAGGCTCTTTCAACATGTGCTCCTTCTGGCTGGTGGAAGCCCTGACGCGCGCGGGCCGGTTCGACCGCCGGCTCCTGGACACCGCGCGCCTGGTGTTCGAACAGATGCTCAGCTTCGCCAATCA
>JBAPWQ010000128.1:0-8000 GCA_049283795.1 Desulfobacterales bacterium
GTATAAGCGCGTACAGCTGCGCTCCCGATGCCTTGCAACTGGGCGAATCAAGCGCGTTAAACACACGGCTGGGGGACGGGAGGAATCGGCCGATTGCGGCGTTTATCGGGAGCTTGCGGTACAAGCGCGTACAGCTGCGCTTCCGATGCCTTGCAACTGGGCGAATCAAGCGCGTTAAACACGGCTTGGGAACGCAAGGAGTCGGCGATTGGCGGCATGGAATATAAATTAAATAGTATCAATATGTTATATCCTTTAGCCTTTAGCCTTTAGCCTTTAGCCTTTAACCTTTAGCCTTTAGCCTTTAACCTTTAGCCTTTCACCGATCTGGAACAAAACCGTTTATGCTGCCTGACAAGATTTCAGAAGAACTGCGGGAGAACGTTGCGGCGGCCGAGCATCCGCGGGAATTGGCGGTGGACGTGATGTTCGCGCTGCAGGCGCAGTACGGGTATCTGAGCGATGCGGCCCTGGAAGAGGCGTCGGCGCTGCTGGGGATGACGACCCTCGAGGTGGAGGAGCTGGCCACCTTCTATACCTTCATCTACCGCGAGCCGGTGGGCAAGTACGTCATCCACGTCTGCGACAGCTTGATCTGCTGGATGGACGGTTTCGAGTCGATCCGCGACTACCTGTGCCGCAAACTGGCGGTGAACCTGGGCGGCACCACGGCCGACGGGCTCTTTACCCTGTTGCCGGTGTGCTGCATCGGCTACTGCGACCGGTCTCCGGCCATGCTGATCAACCGCAAGGTTTACGGCCCCCTGACGCCGGAGGCGATCGACGCGATCCTGGAAAAATTGAGAACTGACTGATGTGATGGCGAAAAACTACCCCCAGGTCTTATTTCAGAACCGCAAGCCGGACCGGATTGCCACGTTGGACGAGTACCGCCTGAGCGGCGGTTATTCGGCGCTGACGCAGGTGCTCGAGCAGGGGTCGAGTGCGGTCAAACAGCGGATCCTCGACGCGGTGCTGCTGGGGCGCGGCGGGGCGGCCTTTCCGGCCGGCAAGAAGCTGGAGACCATTGCCGATGACGCGCCGTTTCCGCGCTACATCATCTGCAACGCCGATGAAATGGAACCCGGGACCTTCAAGGACCGGGTGCTGATCCACGCCGACCCGCACCAGTTGATCGAGGGGATGATCATCACCGGCTACGGGATTCTGGCCGGCAGGGGCATTATTTTCATCCGGCCCGAATACGAAAGCGCGGCCAGGATCCTGGAAAGGGAGATCGAGGTGGCCCGGGCAGCCGGGTACCTGGGGAAAAACATCCTCGGCAGCGACTACTCCCTGGACATCGTGGTTCACCGCAGCGGCGGGCGCTACATTTGCGGCGAGGTGACGGCGCAGTTGAACGCCTTGATGGGTCGGCGCCCGAACCCCAAGCAACCGCCGCCGTACCCCACCGAAAAAGGACTCTGGGACCGGCCGACGCTGGTCAACAACGTTGAGACCCTCGCCTGCGTGCCGCATGTCATCCGCCACGGTGCCGAGTGGTTCAAGGGCCTGGCCTTGACGGCCGGCGCGGCCGGGACCAAGGTCTTCTGCGTCAGCGGCCACGTCAACCGGCCGGGATGCTACGAACTGCCGCTGGGCGTGCGGTTGAGTGAGATCATCGAAGACCATGCCGGCGGCATGCGCCATGGGGCCGAGTTCAAGGCCTGCCTGCCGGGCGGGGCATCGACCCGCTTCATGCCGCGGCAGTTCTACGGCATCGAAATGGATTTCGGGTCGCTGAAAAAAGAGAATCATCGGCTGGGAACCGGCGCCATCATGATCTTCGATCAGTCCACCTGCATGGTGGCCGTGACCTTGAACCTGATCGATTTCTTTGCGCGCGAGTCCTGCGGCTGGTGCACCCCCTGCCGGGAGGGCCTGCCGTATGTCCGCGACCTGCTGGCCCGCATCGAATCCGGGGCCGGCGAAGAGGCCTACATCCCCATGCTGGAGGAGATGAGCCGCCACCTGTGGAATGCGTACTGCGCTTTCGCACCCGGGGCCGCGGCTCCACTGGAGAGCCTTTTGACGTATTTCGGCGATGAGGTGCGGGCGCACATTGTAAAGGGCAAGTGTCCTTTTAAATGAAACAAGTCCTCAGCGTGCTCAGCATCTCTGCGGTGAAAATGACTATCGAAACGGCCCCCTTTTAAAGGTGGTAGTTAACGCAATGCCAAAGCTCATCATCGACAATCGGGAAATCGAGGTGCCCGCCGGGACCAAGGTGATCGAAGCCGCGGAAAGGCTGGGCATCATGATCCCGCGGTTCTGCTATCACCCGGCCCTGGGCTCGGTGGGGGCCTGCCGCGTCTGCGCCGTCTCGTTTCTGGAAGGCCCGGTCAAGGGCGTGCAGATGAGCTGCATGGTTGCCGCCCGCGACGGCATGGTGGTCTCGACGACCGCCGCCGAGGCCGTCGATTTTCGCCGCCAGGTGATCGAATGGCTGATGCTGCACCATCCCCACGATTGTCCGGTCTGTGATGAAGGCGGCCACTGCCTGCTGCAGGACATGACCGTAGCGGGCGGCCACGGTCGAAGGCGCACCCCGGGCCGGAAACGCACCCACACCGACCAGGACCTCGGCCCGCTGGTCCAGCACGAGATGAACCGCTGCATCCAGTGCTACCGCTGCTCGCGCTTCTACCAGGAGTACGGCGGCTATCGCGACCTGGGTGTCCTGCGGCTGGGTCACCGCGTCTATTTCGGCCGCCAAAGCGACGGCACGCTGGAAAGCCCTTTTGCCGGCAACCTCATCGACGTGTGCCCCACCGGTGTGTTCACCGACAAGCCGTCGCGATTCAAGGGACGGCGCTGGGATTACGTGCGCACGCCCGCCATCTGCCTGAACTGCTCCCTGGGCTGTCACACGGTCGTCAGCGCCCGCTACCGGGAGGTTGTCCGCCAGGAGGCCCGCTTCAGCGCCGCCATCAACGGCGATTTCATCTGTGATCGCGGCCGGTACGGTTTTTTTTACGCCAGCCGGCCCGAACGGCCGCGCATGGCGGCACTGGAAGGCCAGGCGGCCGCCCTTGAAACGGCTCTCGCCGCGGCTGTCGAAAGGATAGAGGCCGTCGTGCGGCAGGCCGGGCCCGCCGCCGTCGCCTGTGCCGGCTCGCCGCGCAGCAGCCTGGACACCCTGGCGACGATCGATCACGTCACTCGGCAACGCGGCTGGCACCCGCCGGCGTATTGGATGGATCGCGACCTGGCCGGCCGGGTGGAGAGCGCCGCTTCCCGCCTCACGGCCGAAACGGCCGTTTCCCTGCGGCAGATCGAAGATGCCGATGCCATCCTGGTCGTGGGCGCCGATCCGATCAACGAGGCGCCGATGCTGGCCCTGGCCTTGCGCCAGGCCTGGCGGCGGGGCGCCCGGGTGATCGTCATCGACCCGCGGCCGATCGGTCTGCCCTTTGCGTTCGACCACCTGCCGGCCGCCCCGCACGAGATTGCCTTGGGCCTGGGGACGCTGATCCAACGGGCGATCGGCCGCAGCGCAGCCGAAACGCTGGGCGCCAGGGCGCTGTCATTTTATGATGCGATCCCGCAGGCAGCCCTTCCGATTCAAGACCGGCTCGATGCCTTGGCCGACGTGTTGAAAACCAGCCGCCGGCCGGTCGTGGTCTGCGGGACCGGGACGGTTTCGGACGAGGTTCCGGCGCTGGCGGCCGATGTCACGCGGCTTCTCGGGGTCGGAGGCCGGCCGGCCGGCCTTTTCTACGTGCTGCCGGGGGCCAATGCCTTCGGGGCGGCGCTTCTATCCACTGGACAGTCGGCGTTCGAGGATGTCCTGGCGGCGATCGAAGACAAAACCGTTCGGGCCCTGGTGCTTGTCGAGTGCGATCCCTTGCGATATTTCGCGGATCGGCCGCGGCTCGAAAGGGCGCTGGCAGCCCTTGACCTGCTGGTGGTTATGGACTATCTCGCCAGCGAGACGACCGGGCGGGCCGACATCTTTTTACCGACCGTCACCGTCTTTGAAACCGGCGGCTTGTTCATCAACCAGGAGGGGCGCCTGCAATCGATGCCGCCGTCCTTCCGCGGCGGCCTTCCGATCCGGCAGGCCGGCGACGGCCGCCACCCGCCGCGGGTTTACGGTACCGGGATGCCGGGCGTGGACCCCATCCCGGCCGGCCGACTGCTGACGGCCTTAGCGGGCGAAATACAGCCGGGCGCAACCGGCAGCGAGCAAGGGTGGCGGTTGCCGGCCGCATCGCTTAAGATCGCCGACTTCTTGCCGGGGAACGGCGAGGTTGCCGAAGAGGGGGTGCGGCTGCTCGGCGACACCCCGCGCGGGGACGAGTTCGCGTTTGAATGGCCCGCGGTGGCGGGTGAGAATGGCGGCGCGGACGGCCCTCTGCCGCTCCTAATGGTCGACTGGACTTTCGGCACTGAGGAACTTTCGAGCCATTCGGCGTGCCTTGTCGCCCGCACGCCCGAACCGGTCCTGTTCATGCACGCTCGAGACGCCGCCCGCTCGGGACTGGCCGACAACGATGCCGTCGTCCTGACGACGCCGGCCGGGTCGGTCGCGGTCGGCCTGCGGGTGGTCGACACCATGCGCGCCGGTGTCCTGGTTCTGCCGCGGCACCATCGGCTTGCATGGCAGCAGCTGGGCCGCGGGCCGGTGCGGGTCGAGCGCCGCGCGACACAGGAAGACGGGGCCGGTTGAACGGCAGGTACGCGACCGCCGTAAAGTTGAAGATGTCACCTTCGACGAAGTTAGAAGATCCGTCATTTATACGGTTGAAGATGGGAACGGGACAAAGTTTTTACCTGATTCGAAGCGAATAAAGAGGGATTTGACGGAAAACCGCTGCGGCCTTCCGCCGCGGTGCTTGAGGGAATAGACAACATTACCATGTCGATCTGGATCGTCGGAATCATCGTTCTTCTTGTCAAACTGGCCGTGGTGCTGGGGGTGCTGCTCCTGCTGGCGTCCTATCTCGTGTGGCTGGAGCGCAAGTTCCTGGCCCGGCTGCAGATCCGTTACGGTCCCAACCGGGCCGGCAAGTACGGCCTGCTTCAGCCCATCGCCGATGCCGTCAAGCTGATTGCCAAGGAGGACACGGTTCCGGCCGCGGCCGATCGGGTCATTTTCCTGCTGGCCCCGGCGGTGGTGGCCGGCACGGCCCTGCTCATGTTCGGCGTCGTTCCCTTCGGCAGCGACCTGACGTTCCGGGGCCAGAAGGTACCCCTGGTGATCTCCGATCTGAATGTCGGTTTGCTGTTCGTCTTCGCCTTGTCGTCCCTGGGGGTGTATGGCGTGGCGCTGGGCGGCTGGGCGTCGAATTCCAAGTTCAGCCTTCTGGGGGGCATCCGCGGGGCGGCCCAGATGATCAGCTACGAACTTTCGCTCGGGCTGGCGCTCGTTCCGGTGGTCATGCACGCCCGGTCGCTCAGCCTGGTCGATATCGTCAATGCCCAGGCGCACTACCCGTTTATTCTGGTTCAACCGCTGTCCTTTGCTATTTTTTTCATTGCGGCCATGGCGGAAAGCAAGCGCATTCCCTTCGACCTGCCCGAGGCCGAAAACGAACTGGGGGCCGGCTACCACATGGAGTACAGCGGCATGCGCTTCGGGCTCTTTTTCCTGGGCGAGTATGTGCATATGCAGGTCTTGGGGGCACTGGTGGCGGTTTTTTTCCTGGGCGGCTGGCACGGGCCCTTTCTGCCGCCCTGGATATGGCTGCTGCTCAAAATAATCCTGATCTCGCTGTTTATGATCTGGACCCGGGGCACGCTGCCGCGGCTGCGCTACGACCAGCTGATGACCATCGGCTGGAAGGTTCTGATTCCGTTGGCCCTGCTCAATATTCTGGTAACGGGAGCGGTTTTATTGATGGGTTTGTAATAAATTTACGTGTGACGTCGAGAGGGGCGCCTCCACCTGAATGAACGGTTGCATACGGCGGCTGATACTCGTCGCCAACGGACCGTAGGAGCACGGCGTGCCGTGCTCCATTCAAATGTGGTTCTAAATGACATCGACATCGGGTTTGGTCAAAGATCCCGGCAGGGGCGAAAGATTTTTCGCCCCTACGAGACAATCAGGCACCGGTCGCAACCGCTCATCCAGGCTCCGTCGCCTTGGTTTTCGGCATCGTGGTGGCCTTGAGGTTTTGAACGTATTAGGGAAACTCGACACTGTTCTTAACCAACCCAACAGACTCAACCGACCAACTGACTCAACCATTTTCATGCCCCGTAAAGGCCCCAAGAACCATAGGCATTTAGTGTGAATGGAGATCGCGTGATAAGAGGCTCTCGGTATGCATAGCGTGTGGGAAGCCATAGCGGCGCTGGCGGCCGGCTTTGCGCTGACCTTCAAACACTTGTTTCGCAAGCCGATCACCGAACAGTACCCGGAGTTCAAGCGGTCGCTGCCGGCCCGCAGCCGGGCGCGCATCATTCTGACCCGTGACCCCGACGGCAACGAGCGCTGCGTGGCCTGCTACCTGTGCTCGGCGGCCTGCCCGGTCAGCTGCATTTCGATGCAGTCGGCCGAGAGGCCGGACGGCCGGCGGTATGCGGCCTGGTTCCGGATCAACTTCGCGCGCTGCATCTACTGCGGTTTGTGCGAAGAGGCCTGCCCGACCGCGGCCATTCAACTGACGCCGGATTTCGAGAACTGCCGACGCGACATTTTGACCCTGGTTTACGAAAAGGAAGACCTCCTGGTGGATCATTGCGGCAAAGACTCCCACTACAACTTCTACGCGTATGCGGGGGTGGCGACCGGCTCGGGCGGCAAGGGATCCCATATAAATGAAGACCGGCCGGTGGATGTCAAAAGCAACCTGCCGTGATCGGCAGGAAACTATGGGATGTCATTTTCCGGGAGTATGAAGCCAGAGGCGCCATGACACTGTACACGATTCTTTTTTATCTTTTGGCGGCCGTCATCGTCGCCGCGACGGTGATGGCGATCACCCGCTCGAACCTAGTGCACGCGGTGATTTACCTGGTGGTCTCCTTTTTCGGCAGTGCGCTGCTGTTTTACCTCTGGGGTGCGCCGCTGCTGGCGGCCCTCGAGGTGATCATTTACGCCGGGGCCATCATGGTGCTGTTTCTTTTCATCATCATGATGCTCAGGGTCGAGAACCCGCTGGAAAAACTGTTTCCGCTGCGCCAGTGGGTGCCGGCCGCCGTCATGGCCGTCGTTTACCTGGCCGTCGGCGTGTTCGTGGTCATTACCGACGGCGACGCCCGCGCCCCCTTGACCGCGGCGGTGGCCACGCCGCGGGCTCTCGGACGCTTTGTTTTCGAACACCATTGGCTGGCGATCGAAATCGTTTCCCTGCTGCTGCTGATTGCCCTCGTCGGGGCCCTCTACCTGGGCAAGCTGACAGGAAAAAGCGCCGCGCCGCCAAGCGAGGAAAACCCATGATCGTTTCCTTCGGGCATGTTCTGCTTTTATCGGGACTGCTCTTTTTGCTCGGCATCGTGTGTGCGGTGGCGCGTCGCAACCTGGTCATGATCCTGCTCGGGGTCGAGATCATGCTGAACGCCGCCACCATCGCCTTCGTGGGCGCCGCTTTGCGCTGGCACGACCTGGAAGGCCAGGCGTTCGTGCTCTTCATCTTTGCGGTCGCCGCCGCCGAAGTGTCGGTCGGACTGGCGTTGATCATCAGCGTGTACCGACGAACCGGCTCCGTGGACCCAAGTAATGTCAACTTGCTGAAATGATATCGACATGATCGACTCCGGACCTGTGGTTTCCACCCTGACGCTGGCGGCCCTGGCCACCTGGCCGCCGGCGGTCGCCTTCGCGGTGATCATCATTTTTTTGCGGTCGCACCCACGCCGGGCCGCCGCCGTTTCGATCGCGGCCGTATCGGTTGCGCTGGCGAGCGCCGTGTGGCTGCTGGCTAGGAACTGGCATGCGGCCGCCCCGCTGCGCTACGGGATGCGGTGGGTGGCCTCCGGCGACCTCACGATTCCCTTCGGTTTCCTGCTCGATCCGGTCAGCCTGCTCATGCTGGGTGTTGTGGCCGTCA
>JBAPWQ010000129.1:0-7129 GCA_049283795.1 Desulfobacterales bacterium
TTCTCAAAAGCAGGATCCGGGCCGAATTGTCCCGCCAGGTCGGAGGGCAGGTCGACTTCGGTCGCGTGGACCTCACCGTTTATCCGCGGCCGCGCGTTTCCATACACCACGGCTCGGTGAGCCTGCCGCAAAAACTGGCGGGGAGCGCGGAAATGGTCACCGTCACCCCCGAGATCCTGCCGCTGCTTTACGGAAGAATCGGCATCCGGGAATTGCGGATTCAGAAGCCGGACGTGACCGTATTTCTGCAAAGCTCGCCTGAAAAGGACACCCCGCCGCCGACCCTGGCCGCAATCGGCGCGCTGGGTCGGCGGGTTGCCGCAGTCGCCGCCGCACTTCCCGGGCTGCATCGGCCCGGTATTCAGACATATTTGGAAAACGGTCGGGTAAAATTAATTTTCGAAGACGAGTCCGCCGTCGAGTTGTCTGACGTCGCCGCGCGTCTTTCGGGCGATTCAGACCATTTTGAATTTCAGGTCGCCGGTACCTCCACCGTTGCCGATAGTATCTCCGTGGCCGGTCGGGTCGATACGGGGCGGATCCAGGGTCATGCGCGCCTTCAGCTGAGCGGCCTGCGGCCGCAGGCCATCGTCCCGGCGATTTCACCGGATTTTTCCATAGAGATGGGGGCCGCCGCCGACATGAAGGTCGATATCACCCTGAACGGTGCCGAAAACATCCAGGCGGATATCGATATTTTTCTACCGGCAGTGACATTGGCTGGCAAACATAAAATCGCAGAGCTTAAAAATGCAGGAATCGAAGGCCGTGTGGATCTCGACCGGGATGCGGCCACGATTACCCTATCGAATCTGACCCTGGAATACCCACGGATGACTGTCTCCGGCCGGCTCGTTTCCTCTCTTGACGATGGGCCGGTGCGTATCGAAATAGAAGGCCGGGGGATCGACGTGGCGGCAACGCGCCAGGCGGCATTAACCGCGCTGGGAGAAAACAGGGTTGTTAGTGGTATTTTCGAAGTGGTGAAAGCAGGGCGTGTTCCGCTGATAACCGTGACGAGCCATGGCCGGTCGCTTGGCGAAATGGGGCGCCTGGAGGCTTTGATCATCCGGGGGCAGATGCGCGACGGAGACATTACCATTCCCGGAGCGCAACTGGACCTCAGTGAGGTCGCCGGAGAGGTCGTCGTATCGCACGGAATTCTCGAAGGGGAAAACCTCCGCGCACGCCTGGGAGGCTCGACCGGACAAAACGGCACGATCAAATTGGGCCTGGTTGGTGGCGAGGCGCCGTTTCATCTGGAGGTCGATGTGCGGGCCGATCTATCCCAGTTGCCGCCGATTCTCGAGCGTCTTGTCGACGATAAAGGCTTTCGCAGCGAGCTGGCAAAGTTAGAAGGCTTGAAAGGCAGCGCCAACGGGAAGCTGGTGCTGGGTGAAGACCTCAACAATGTGGATGTGACGGTGGCGGCCTCCGATATCAACCTTGTCGCGCGCTATCGTGGGATTCCGCATCCGGTGGCGATCTCCGGCGGTAATTTTTCTTACGCCAAGGCCGGCATCGGTATCGGCCAAATGCGCGGTTCGCTGGGAAAGTCGACTTTTTCCGACCTTTCTGGCGCTTTTAAATGGGGGAAAAAGAGGGTACTGGAAATCTCTTCCGCGCGCTGCATCCTCTATTTGACAGAAATAGTCCCCTGGCTGGCATCGTTCGACGCGCTGCGCGATGAGTTGACCTACTTCGGCGGCGGGAATGGGAGCGTCGCCATTTCTGCGCTAAAATTCAAAGGTCCCCTGCAAGCCCCCCGGGCCTGGCAGTTTAACGTGGCGGGCGAAGTGAGGGACCTGGTGCTGGAGAACTTGCCCGAGCGACCGGGAAAGGTCACAATCGCCCTTGCAAAATTCAAGGCCGATCCTAAAATATTCGCTTACACAAACGGCCAGTTCGGTGTGAAAGATGCGTCCCTTAAATTATCCGGCACCCATAGGGGCTACTTGGAAGGATTCAACGGGGATGTCAGTCTGACGCTGGAAGGCCGCCTGGGCCCCGAGTTCACCGGGTGGTTAGCGCATGTGCTCGGGGCGCCGTCCTGGCTGAAATTCCAGCCGCAGACCCTGTTGCCATCCAAACTGCATTTTGTCACGGGTGACCCAAAAACGTTCTCCGTGTCCGTCTCCACGCAGGAAGGTCTCGAGATTTCGACCGATATCCTGGTGGGTGCTGATGATTTGATTATCGAAAAGCTGTTGGTTCAGGACCCTGTCTCCCGCGCTAACCTTGGGCTCCGCGTAAAGGGTGATGCGGTCGATTTTGCCTTTGACGGAAAAATTTACCAGCAAACCTTCAATCGACTCTTTAGTGCAGAGACCGTTCTTGTCGGATCGATCGATGGAAAAATGCGGTCCCAGTGGGATCTCCGGAACCTTTCCAGGACCAAAATGGAGGGAGAACTGAGGGGACGGGACATATTCGCGCCGTATGATCCGGCCACACCGCTGAAGATAAACTCTTTTGCCATACGCGGCGATGCATCCAGGATTCGAATCGATACGGCGGATCTGAACTGGAGCGAGATGCCCCTGAAACTGTCGGGAACCATTCAGCCGGAGCCCGATAATCGGTTGCGGCTCGACATGGACATCGCCGCGGATGCCGTCGACCTGGATCATCTGATCCAGGTGCTGAAAAGCGGCACGGAGAACAAAGAGCCTCGAGCGGGTCACCATACCCCGTTGCCTGCGCTGACAGGAAATATCCGTTTCGGGACCGACCGGTTGATCTTCAGTGGTCTCACCTGGCGTCCCCTGCGTGCCGATGTCAGCCTGCAGGGCGAAAAAATCGACATCACGTTAAAGGAGGCCCTGTTGTGCGGTATCTCGACGCCGGGAACAATCAGCCTGCGGCCGGGAACCGTCCGGTTCGATATCTCAACACTGGCCCAGAACCAGGAACTCAACCCCGCCCTGAACTGTTTTGCCGCGGCCCGATCCGCAAACGATCAAAGAATTATTTTATTTGAAAAAACCTTCAAAGCCGATGGCGTATACAGTCTGAAGGGAAGTTTTCAAGGCGATGGAAAAGCGGAAGACCTGCTTAAAACCGCAACCGGGAAAGTGGCGTATTCAGCGGCAGACGGCCACATTTATCAGGACTTCATCCTTTTGAACGTGCTGAAATATCTGAATACGACCGAGCTGTTAACCGGTCAAACAGACCTGAAGAAGATGGAGAAGACTGGTTTCGGATACCGCGCTATGAACATCGAGGCCAGTCTGCAGAACGGTAGAATGTCGTATGACAAGATTGTCCTGGATGGCGCCTCGTTGGCGCTCACCGCGGCCGGTAAACTCGATTTTATTACCGGAACGTTGGATATAAACGTGTTGGTGACCCCGCAGGTCACCTTGAACAGTATCTTCGATAAGATCCCGCTGATCGGCGGGGTTCTCCAGACCTTCAACACGGTTCCGCTCGGTTTAAAGGGAACCCTGGATGATATTCGTATCGTCCCCCTGGCGCCGTCGGCCGTTGCCTACGAGTTGGTGAGTCTCATGAAGAAAACCGCCAGGGGCCCGATTAAACTGATTCAGGTCGGCAAAAATCCCTGAGCGCGGTACGAACCCTTGAGAAAACTGCAGGAATCGCCGACGATGCAGCGGGATGCCCGCAGCAAACCGCCCCATTGAGTGCCTCAGGCAGTTATTTCGGACAGCGGATCTTCTTCGAGCACGCGCTTTTTGAGAAATTCGAAAACCGGTGCCTGGCGGGCGGCGGGCGTGGCCTGGCCTTTGACGACCGCCTGGAAATAGTCGATGTCATCCTTTTTCAGGCTCGACAGTTCCCGGTCGATCAATTTTAGCTCGTTGTCGGCCGTGCCATAAATCACGGCCGGCCCAAACCGGATCTCCCCGTCCGCTTTCTCGGCGAAAGCCCCGATGATCTCGTGGTGGGCGGCTTGGAAGACCCTGGGCGGCGATCGGTAGCCGAGCATTTCCGCGAACATGGCCAACGCCTCGCGCACGCCTTTCACGTACCGGCCTTCCAGGGACGCCGCGCCGTCGATGGCGATGTCGGCAACGTCGGCGGCCGTGCGGGTAAGGTCCAGCCGGCCGAGGCTCGCGTCACGGACGCGCTTGACCGAGTCCTCCTTGCGGCTGACCACCACGTCCTTGTCACTGAGGATCTTGATGACGTTGCGGATGCTGACCATCTCCTTGACGGCCGGGCTCTTGCGGACGACCACATCCTCGACGGTGGTGTCATAGATCGTCAGGTCGTTGTCTAAAGCCAGGATGCGGCCTTTTTCCGCGCTGCCGTTTTCGAGATACAGATCGAGGTCGCGTTCGCGCCGGTGGGTATAGCCCGCGATGTCGAGCAGCTGCCGCATCGCCTCCCGATCGAGCTTACTGCCGCTGCCCGCCGCGCCGAGCGAGTCGGTAACCCGCTGGGCCAGCCGATCGATGGTAATTTTTTTCAGTAAGTTTTCTTTGTATGACATAGTCTATCCTCCCGCCTTTGGTTGTTTGCGCTAACTTAATGCCCCGGTCCTTGCCTGTAAATACCTGAATCGGTTTGTCATTTGGCGCTCGATGATAATTTTCTTGATATTTCCGCTATTTGGAGTAAAAAGCGTGGGTTGACCGTAATGAAAAATGTCGGCCCCTACGGCAGCGGGCCGGGGTTGAGACCAAACAGAAAGAAAGGAATGACAATGGGCGACTACGCGACCCTCACCTACGGCGGCAAAACCATCGAACTGCCGCTGGTCGTCGGCACGGAAGGGGAGAAGGCCATCGACATATCGGCCCTGCGCAAAGAGACCGGCCTGATTACCCTCGACTACGGATATGCCAACACCGGCAGCTGTTACAGCGCCATTACCTTCATGGACGGTGAAAACGGCATCCTGCGCTACCGGGGCATACCGGTCGAGCAGCTGGCGGAAAACTCTACCTTCATCGAGACCGCCTACCTGCTGATTAACGGCACGCTGCCCACCCGCTCGCAGTTGAACCGCTTTTCGGTGCTGCTCAACGACAATTCGCTCGTTCACGAAGACATGCGGTCGTTTTTCGAAAAATACCCGCGGGCCTCGCACCCGATGGGCATCCTGTCATCGATGGTCAACGCCCTGAGGAGTTTTTATCCCGAACTGCACAACATCGAAGAAGAGATCAACATCACCATGACCCGCCTGCTGTCGAAGGTGCGCACCATGTCCGCCATGTCCTACAAGATCTCGCGCGGGCACAAGGTGGTCTATCCGCGCTCGGACCTGACGTATTGCGCCAACTTTCTCAATATGATGTTCGACACGCCGGTCAAACCTTACCGGCTCGACGGCGACCTGGTCGAGGCCCTGAACGTGTTCTGGATTCTGCACGCCGATCACGAACAGAACTGCTCGACCTCGGCCGTGCGGGTGGTGGGCAGCGGGCGCGTGAATCTCTACGCGGCCATTTCTGCGGGCATCGCCGCCCTGTGGGGCCCGCTGCACGGCGGCGCCAACCAGGCGGTCATCGAAATGCTGAGCGATATCCAGAAAAGCGGTGGCAGCATCATGCCCTACATCAAGCGCGCCAAGGATAAAAAAGACCCCTTCCGGCTCATGGGCTTCGGCCACCGGGTTTACAAGGCTTACGACCCGCGCGCCAAGATCATGAAGGCGATGTGCCACCGGGTCCTGGAAACCCTGAAACTGCGCGACCCGCTGCTCGACATCGCCATGAAGCTGGAAGAGGTGGCGCTGCAGGATGACTTCTTCGTCCAAAGCAACCTCTACCCGAATGTCGACTTTTACAGCGGCATCGTCCTGCGGGCGATGGGCATCCCGACCAACATGTTCACGGTCATGTTCGCCATCGGCCGCCTGCCGGGCTGGATCGCCCAGTGGAAGGAGAGCATGGACGATCCCAACTGGAAGCTGTGCCGTCCGCGCCAGATCTACACCGGGCCGACGAAAAAGGAGTATGTTCCCATCGACGAACGCTAAAAATCAACAAACCCGGGGCATGCCCCGGGTTTGTTGATTTTTTCCGATGACGTTATTCGGGGGGGCGGTCGGCGGGGCACAAAGAAAGCCCGCGGAGAAAAATCCCGCGGGCTTTCAATTTTTAGCGCTAGAGCCTAGAACAGGCCGGAAACCTTTCCGGTCTTGACATCGACATCCACGCGCCGGAAGGCCGGGTTGGAGCCGGTTCCGGGCATCAGGCTGATGGCGCCGGCGCAGGGACACAGGAACTTGGCGCCGGAATAGATCAGCACGTCGCGGATCGGCAGAGTCCAGCCCTTGGGCACGCCCTTGATCGTCGGTTCGTGGCTGAGGCTCAGGTGGGTCTTGACCATCATGGTGGCGAAATCGGCGTACTTGGGATCGCTTTCCAGCATCTTGGCCTTGGTCTCGGCCTCGGCGGACCAGGACACACCGTCGGCGCCGTAGACTTCCTTGGCGATCTTGGCGACGCGATCGCGCAGTTTCATTTCTATCGGATAGAGGAACTTGAAGTCGTTCTTCTCGTTGCAGGCGTCGATGACCGCATCGGCGAACTCGAGCGCTCCGTCACCGCCCTTTTCCCAGTGCTTCGACTCGGCGCAGCGGGCGCCGGCGGCTTCCGCGGCCTTGCGCACCACGGCGCACTCGGCGTCGGTGTCGGTGTAGAAACGGTTGATGCAGACCACCGGGTTGATGCCGGACTTGCGGATGACGCCGATCAGGTGAACCATGTTCTCGCAGCCCTTTTCCACCAGCTCCAGGTTTTCCTTCTTGTATTCCTCGGGCAGGGCGATGCCGGGCACGACCTTCGGACCGCCGCCGTGCATCTTCAGGGCGCGGATGGTGGAGGTCAGAACCGAGACATGCGGTTTCAGGCCCGAGAAACGGCATTTGACGTTCCAGAACTTCTCGAAGCCGATGTCGGCCGCGAATCCGGATTCGGTGACGTGGTAGTCGAAGCACTTTAGGCCGACGCGGTCGGCGATGATGGAGCTCTGACCCACGGCGATGTTGGCAAAAGGACCGGCGTGCACGAAGCAGGGATTGTACTCGGCGGTGCACATCAGGGTCGGGTTGATGGTGTTGCGCATGAAAGCGGCCATGGCGTTGCCAACTTCCAGATCCCGGCAGGTGACCGGTTTGCCGTCCTTGGAGAAGGCCACCGTGATGTTGTTG
>JBAPWQ010000130.1:0-2313 GCA_049283795.1 Desulfobacterales bacterium
CCGGTCGGCTCGCCGGTGTCGAATCCGGCGCTCGAAATCACCAGCTCGGCCTACGTGTCACACAGCGCCGAGATTCTTTACCGCAATTCGTTCGATCACTTCGAGGAACAAGTGGAACGCCTGGGCCATTTTTACACCAACATCCACAGCCAGGGCCTCAACCGGCCCGAAGACCTGCCGAGTGCGCGGGTTTACATGGACCGCAGCTACCAGGCCACCTACAGCATCAACTGCACCTACGCCGGCAACACCCTGCTGCTCAAAAAAGGCAACCACCGGTTTTCGGTCGACAAGGCCGTGTACGAAAACAGGGGCCGGGAACTCAGCGAACACATGTTCATCACCGGCATCGACGGTCCCGGCGGCCGCGTGACCTGGATTGCCGGCGCCGCGCCCAGCGGCTGCGGCAAGACCACCACGGCTATGGCCGGCAACCATTTCGTCGGCGACGATTTGGCGCAGATGTGGATCGCGGAAGACGGCAGCGTCCGGTCGGTCAACCCGGAATGCGGCATCTTCGGCATCGTGGCCGACGTCAACTGGGACGGCGACCCCCAGTTGATGAAGTGCCTTCGCAATCCCGGCACGGAGGTGATCTGGTCCAACGTACTGATCGATGAAAAGGGCATACCCCAGTGGACGGGCAACGGGGAAAATCCGACCCGCGGCATCAATTTCCAGGGTCCCTGGGAGCAGGGCATGGTCGACAAAACCGGCAAACCGGTTCCGGTCTCGCATCCCAACGCCCGCTGCACGCTGTCATCGGCGGCTCTTATAAACTATTCACCGGCCGCCGAAGACGCGGCGGGCGTCGAAACGCGCGTGGTGACCTACAGCGGCCGCGACAGCGACACCATGCCGCCGGTCTGGGTCGCCAAGAACGCCGACCAGGGCGTGGTGATCGGCGCCTGCATCGTTTCGGCCGCCACCGCCACGGAAGTCGGCGCCACCGGCATCAAGCGCTCGCCCTGGGCCAACGCCCCGTTCATCCCCGGGTCCCTGGGAGATTACATGGATGCCCAGTTCCGGTTCTTCGGGCACCCGGATGTGGCCGAGGCCAAAAGGCCGATCTTGGCCGGACTGAATTATTTTCTGACCGACGAAGCCCGCGGCGGATCTTCCAAAAGACTGCTCGGTGAAAAGCGGGACGTCAAGGTCTGGCTGGCATGGCTCGACCGGCGCGCTCACCACGATGTGGGCGCCATCGACACCCCGATCGGGTTTCTTCCCCGATACGAGGACCTGAAAAAACTGTTCAAGGAGATCATCGACAAGGACTATCCGCAGGATCTCTACGTCAAGCATTTTTCCCTTTACGTCGACAATATCCTGGCCCGCATCGAGCTGCAGATCGACGCCTACGGCAAGGAAGAAAATCTGCCGGCCCGGCTTTTCGAGGTCTTAAACGAGCAGCGCGCGGAGCTGCTGGCGCTGAAAGGCACATACGGGTCGAAGATCACGCCGGCCGAGTTGCTGAAAGCGAACCCGGGCGCTTGAGACATCCGGCGGCCACGGGCCGGGGCGGGCGGTCGTGACGCCTCCCGACCGGTTTGACAAAGGGCGCCGGTCCCTGGCGCGGGTCGTGTTCAGCCGGCGCATGCTCGTGGCGCTTCTGATGGGCTTTTCCTGCGGGCTGCCCCTGCTGCTCACCGTGAGCCTTCTGCAGGCCTGGATGAGGCAGGCCGGGGTGGATCTGGCCGTCATCGGCCTGATGGCCCTGGTCGGGCTGCCCTACACCCTCAAGTTTCTCTGGGCCCCCCTGGTGGACCGTTTCACCCTGCCCCTGCTCGGCCGCCGGAGGGGCTGGTTGCTGGTCAGCCAGCTGGCTCTGATTGGCGCCATTATCGCGCTGGCCGCCACCGACCCGGCTCGAAACACCTGGATGGTGGCGGCATGCGCCCTGCTGGTCACCTTTTTCAGCGCATCCCAGGACATCGTGGCGGATGCCTACCGCCGGGAAGATCTGGCCGACGAAGAACTCGGCCTGGGCTCCTCGCTGTACATCAACGGCTATCGGCTGGGCATGCTTCTGGCATCGGGCGGCGGTCTGATCATGGCCGGGCACATGCCGTTTCAGGCCGTCTACCTGATCATGGCCGCCTGCCTGCTGCCCGGCGTGGCGACGACCCTCCTGACGCCCGAGCCCGCTACGCCGGCCGGAACGCCCCTGAGCCTCAAGGAAGCCGCGCTTGAGCCCCTGGTCGAATACTTCCGGCGCAGCGGCGCCGGGTGGATGCTGGCGTTTATTTTGTTTTACAAGGTCGGGGATTCGATGGCCTCGGCCATGACCACCCCCTTTTACCTCGACATCGG
>JBAPWQ010000131.1:0-13609 GCA_049283795.1 Desulfobacterales bacterium
GGGGACGTGGTGGAAGCCGTGCGTCACGCCCGAACGGTGTTGGGAGAAATCCGCATGCTGCAGGCCAAGCCGGACGACGAGTTGATGGCGTGCGCCAAGGAACTCGGCGCCCCCTTTGAACTGGTGAAGCAAACCAAGGTTCTGGGACGCCTGCCGGTGGTCAACTTCGCCGCTGGCGGACTTGCCACCCCGGCGGATGCCGCCCTGATGATGCAACTCGGCGTGGACGGCGTTTTCGTGGGATCGGGGATATTCAAAAGCGGTGAACCGGCCCTGCGCGCCAAAGCCATCGTTCAGGCGACCACTCATTACCGAAACGCCGCCGTTCTGGCCGAGTTGAGCGCCAACCTCGGCCAGCCGATGGTCGGTATCAACATATCCGTTCTCGAAGAAAAGGACAGGCTGGCCGGCCGCGGCTGGTGATCCGGGAAGGCGCTGCCATGAATATCGGTGTTTTGGCGCTGCAGGGCGCATTCTCTGAACACATTCGCATGCTGCGAGCGCTCGGCCTGGACGCCGCGGAGATACGCCTGCCGAACGAGATCCGCGGACTGAACGGATTGATCATCCCGGGCGGCGAGAGCACCGCCATCGGAAAACTCATGGTCAGCTATGGCTTGATGGATCCGGTGTACCGCTTTGCACAGGATCACGCGGTCTGGGGCACCTGCGCCGGAATGATCCTGATGGCCAAGGATTGCGGCCGGAATCAGGCCGGCCTAAGGATGATGGACATCACCGTCGAGCGCAACGCGTTCGGTCGCCAGATCGACAGTTTCGAAGAAAGCCTGACCGTCGTCGGATTGAAAGAGGGGCAACGGCGTTCTTTTCCCGGCATCTTCATTCGTGCCCCGCGGCTGGTCGCGGTCCACGGGTCGGCTCAGATTATCGCCTGCCTTGCAGACGGAACCGCCGTTGCCGCCCGCCAGGGACGGTGGCTTGCCACCGCATTCCACCCGGAGCTTTCCCACGATCTTCGCTTCCACCAGTACTTCGTCGACATGGTTCGTTCTTGATCAACCCGTTTCCCACCGCGACTACCCCGCCGCCAGCAGGCGGGTTACCTTCTCTTCGAGTTCGGCATTGTCGATCGGTTTGACGCAGAATTCGCCGGCCCCCAGCCGGATCGATTCCCGTGCAGCCTCCACCGTGGGGTAGCCGGTCAGCATGAGGGTGCGGATGCCCGGAGCGATCTGTTTTATTTTCGCCAGCACCTCGATGCCGCTCATTTTTTTCAACTTGATATCGAGGATCGCCAGATCTACGGGGTTTGCGGCAATGAAATCGAGGGCCGGGGCTTCGTCGGTGAAGGGAAAAACGGTGTGACCGTTTTCTTCCAGCAGTCTGGCCATCAGGCGCACGGCATCGGAAACATCGTCCAGTATGAGAATCCTCGCCATTTATCGTCTCCTGAAAAGCTCTTGCAGCCGTTCATTGAAACGGATTTAACGTCAGCGCCGATAGTGGTGGCTGACGGAAGTGATCCGGTCCGAGAAGAGCTTGGCGCACGTCGGGCAGTAGGTGTGGTGGGTCTTGACATCCGGATGCGTGAGGGTCCGGTGGTGGATGTGGTCGAGGAATTTCGGGGTGGCGAACAGGCGGCCGCACCCTTCGCAGCGCTCCAGCGGGTGTTTGCCGATCACCTCGTCGCGAATCGAAATGGTCCTGACGTTTTCACGGTCTTCGAGCTTGATCACGCGGGTCGGGCAGATATTGACGCAGGTTCCGCACCCCACGCAGCGGTTCTCGATCGGAACGACGAAATTCTGCCCATCGCGCCGCTCCATCTTCAGGGCCCCGGGGCCGACGATCTCCTGGCACACCCGGATGCAGAGCCGGCAGCGGATGCAGCCGTCGGGCGGCAGGCCAACGTCGATGCCGAAGGATTTGGCCAGGGCGATGATGGTCCCGGACTGCGGCGCCATCTGCAGCAGGTTCTTGAACGCCCGGACCCTGGCCTTCGCCACTAATTCCCCCGTGGTGTTGACCTCCATCTTGTCTTTGACCTTGAGGATGCACGAGAGCATGGTCAGCTTCCGTCCCGAAGCGCGGCCCGGCACCTCGACCGCACACAGTTTGCATGACCCCGATGGTTTGAGGGCGGGATGGAAGCAAAGCGTCGGAATGCGGATGCCGTTGGCCTTCAGCACCTCCAGCACCGTCTGGTTCTCTTCGGCGGCGACCTCGCGGCCGTCAATGGTCATATGGATCATCGCATGGCTCCGTCAATCCAGGCCGGCTTCGTGCAGATCGGCAATATATTCCTTCAAATGGTGCAGCTCGTCATCGAGCGCGGCCAGTCGATATTCGACCAGGTCGCCGGCGGTCAGAAGGCCGATGATTTTTTCATCCGCGATCACCGGCAGGTGGCCGATGCCGGCCTCGAGCATCACCTGCATCGCCCTATCGATAGCGTCACCGGGCTTGGCCGAAATGAGTTTGGCCGTCATCGCATCGCCCAGCCTTACCGCGGCGAACGAGCGGCTCTTGTCCCGCAGGTAAGTCCGCAGGACGTCCCGTTTGCTGAATATCCCGACCGGGAGGTCTTTTTCGGTGACGATCAGCGCACTGGCATTGCCGGCGCTCATCGCGTCGATCGCATCGTCGACGCTCCGGCCGCTTTCCAGCGTCACCACCGGTCGACCCGATCTTTTCAACACATCGGACACGGCCATCGGCGTCAAGATCCTCTCATAGACAGGCGAAAAGATAATTTTTTGGCAAGGCCAGAGGGAGAAGGCCTTATCGTCATACGCCGCCGATCGATACCGGCAGCCAAAATCTTTATCTTGAAGCCTTGTAGTTTCCGGCGCGGCCTTCAGCGATTAACCTTCCAGGGCGCGCAGGCAATCCTGGGGGAACCGGTGCGTGCCCTTGCCCACCAGGCTGACCTCCACCAGGGCGTCGGGATCGTTGATAGAGCTGTCCGGATCGGTGATGCGGCCGTGCAGGCCGACGTATTCATCCATGTAGGCTTGCCAGCTCTCGTCATTGGAGCGCCGGTAGATTTCCACTTTCTGGCCGCGACGAAATACCATGGGGCGGTCTCCTCGGTTGACTCGGGATTCGCGAAAAGTCAGGTAGCCATCTTCAGGCGTTGCGGCGCCCGGGCACTCGAGGCGCGCAACCGCAAGAATATCCGGATCTTTGTGATTTTTCCCACCGCAGTCGGACGGGATGCGATATCGGTTATTTTTTAGCGAAACCCCTCGGCTGCCCCGGAATGCTGTCGGTGGTGACCTTGGCGCTCTGGTGCCGGGCACAGGCATCGCACAGCGCCCGGTCGCCGGCGGCCCGGGCCACGGGCTGGGTGCGCTTGCGAACGAATTCGAGATAGCGGGCCGGCCCCAGGACCGCCCCGCATTCCTGGCAGTGCAGCAGTTTCTGCCGGTTTAAAATCGTCCCGCACAGCGACAGGATTCGCTCGTCGCCGCGGTCTTCCATCCGCATGGCGCCGGTCGGGCAGTTGGCGGCACAGGCGCCGCAGGCGATGCAGCGCTCGGCCGTCACGCGGTAATCGGTTTCCACCGGATGATCGAAGTCGAAATAGCCCATCTGCAGGGCGTCGACCCCCATCTTGTCGCGGCAGATCTCGACGCACTTGCCGCAGCGCAGGCAGATGTCGCAACGCAGGCAGCGCCGCGCCTCTTCGCGGACCGCGTTTTCCGGATACCCCAGCTCCACCTGCTGAAAGGTGGTGCGCCGCCGATCCAGATTCAGAAGCGGCATGTCGGGGCGCTTCAGCGTCATCTTGGTGCTGGCCGGCACTTCCAGCCAATCGACGCGTCCACGCCGCACCGGGACCCGCGGCATGCTCGGCTGGGGAATGCCGGACAGGTAGCGATCGATCGCTTCAGCGGCGCGTTTGCCGCCGCCGATGGCCTCGATCACGGTTGCCGGGCCGGTCACGGCGTCACCGGCCGCAAAAATGCCGGGCTGAGAGGTCTCCATCGTGGCCGTGTTGACCGAAATGGTGTTGCGCCGGGTCCAGTCGAGACCGCCGACCGCCGTCATGCAGGCGTTTTCGACCTTTTGACCGATGGCGCTGATGACCACATCGGCCGGCATCAGAAACTCGCTGCCCTCGATGGGCTTCGGGTACTTGCGGTCCTGGCCCTCCATGGCCACCAGCTCGGCCCGCAGGCAGCGCAGGCCCTCGATGCCGCCGTTGTTCTTGACGATCTCCGTCGGAATGGTCAGAAAGGCGAAGCCGATCCCCTCTTCCTCGGCCTGCTCGACCTCCTCGCGGTCGGCCGGCATCTCGGCCCGCGCGCGGCGGTAGGCGAGCGTCACCGCGCGGCACCCCAGCCGCAGGCAGGTTCGGGCGGCATCGATGGCCACGTTGCCGCCGCCGATCACCACCACCCTCTTTCCCGGCACCGTCCGGTCCCCAAGGGCGACCCGCCGCAGAAAGGCGATGGCTTCCAGTACCTGCGGACAGCCTTCTTCGCCCGGAATCCCAAGCCTGAAGGACTGGTGCGCGCCGATGGCGAAGAAAAAGGCCTCGAAACCTTCCGACCGCAGGTCTTCCAGGGACACGTCGTGCCCGAAGCGCGTGTTGAAGGCAAATTCGACGCCCAGCTCGGTCAGCATGGCGACCTCGCGATCGATGATCTCGCGCGGCAGGCGGTAGCGGGGAATGCCCAGCAGCAGCATGCCGCCCGCCACCGGGTGCTGCTCGATCACCCGCACGCCGTAGCCTTTCAGAACCAGGTAGTAGGCCGCGCTCATTCCGCCGGGACCCGCGCCGATCACGGCCACTTTCCGGCCCTTGTCGGGCTCTTTTTCAGGATTGCGGTAACTGCCTTCGGACATGGCCCTTTCGGCCGCGAACCCTTTGAGAAATTTGATCGACACCGGGGTGTCGATCCGGCCGCGCACGCACATGAACTCGCACGGCCGGGTGCAGACCAGCCCGCACACCCACGGAAAGGGGCAGTCGCGGCGGATCACGTCGATGGCTTCCTGGTCCCGGCCCATGCCGACTAAAGTCACGTAGGTGGGGATGTCGAGCCCGGCCGGGCAGGTCATCTGGCAGGGGGCGGGAGCAAGTTTCACGCAGTCGCCGGTCGAACAGTTGTGGGTCTCGATGTGGCTGGCGAAAACTTCACGGTTCCGATCGACGGCGTCGTGCAGCGATGCGGCCGTTTCCCGGGCACCCGCACCGGCCTCCTCGTAGGCCATTTCGTCCGCCAGCGACTCGATGGCCGGGATGTGCCTGTCGCCGGCCCGGCCCCAGGCGATGTCGTTGAGCAGTTGCAGAATCTCTTCGGCGATTCTGCGGCTGCGGGGGTGCTGCAGCCGGCCGCTGTCGATGGTCTGCTTCAACTCGGTGATCGTGCGGGTCACCGGACACGTTTTTGCGGGCATGGTTTCCTCGCGTCCGTCAAGACGGCGTTTTACGTCTCGTAGTTTCTATACCATCTCTAAATCATGCCGTTTTAACGGCACGGAGTTTCTGCCGCATGCATGGAATGATGGAATGTTGGAATGAAGAATGACGGAATATTGGGAAAATGGAACACCGTGGTCCCCTATTCCATCATTCCATTGTTCCATCACTCCATCATTCCACTACTCCACCATTCCATCACTCCAATGGTGAGCGAAGCGAACCATGTTCTCAAACACTCTGGTCGAGGGCGGCGACGGCCTTGGCGTGCCGCTCGCGGCGGATCTGGGTCGTGTCCTCCACCTTGCCGAAATCGAGGCAATGGGTCGTGCAGACCGTCACACAGGCCGGTTTGAGCCCCTGGTCGACCCGGTCCATGCAGTAGTCGCACTTGACCGCCTTGCCGGTTTCGGGGTTCCACTGCGGCGCGCCCCACGGGCAGGCGGTGATGCAGGCCTTGCAGCCCACGCACAAATCGAAATCGATGAACACGATGCCGTCCTTGGTGCGCTTCTGCATCGCGCCGGTCGGACAGGCGGCCACACACCAGGGGTCTTCACAGTGAAAACAGGGCATGAAGACATACGTAGCGCGCGGCAGGCCGCCCACCATCTTCGGCCCCACCAGGATGATCTGGCTGATTTTGGGCCCGACCGGCAGGTTCTTGTGGCTCTTGCACTGAATGACACAGGTGTGGCAGCCGATGCATTTCTTGGTATCCTGAAAAAGGTAGTACTTGCTCATTTAATTCCTCCAGCCGGCGGCGACCGACTAAAAATTTACGCCGGGTTGACGGTGACAAAGGTTTCGTGCAGGGCCGGACTGCCGCCGACGATATCGGAAACATTTTTCTGCAGCGCGCTGTCGGACAGCCCCTTGTTGTAGCTGCGGGACGCCAACTTGGCTTCATGCCCGAAGCCGTGCAGCATGAAAACCGTTTCCGGATGAATCAGATCCGTGACGTAGGCCTTGATTGTTCCGGCACCTTTTTCGGAGGACACCCGGACCAGGTCATTGGTTTTGATGCCCATTTCGGCCGCTTTGCCGGAGTTGATCCACAACACGTTTTCGGGCATGATTTCGTTCAGGTACGGGTTGTTCTGGGTCGAAACATGCGTGTGCAGGGCGATGCGGCCGGTCACCAGCCGGAAGTTGATGCCTTCCGGCCGCTCGACCGGCCGATACGCCGGAAAGGACTCGAAGCCGGCCCTCTCCAACAAAGAGGATGTGAACTCGATTTTTTGGGACGGGGTCTTCAGCTTGAGCCCCTCCGCGCGGTCCCAGAAGATCTGCTCCTTGCCGTAGGCCACGAAACCCTTGGCATCGAAATCCTCCAGCGTGAAGCCGGTGCCCTCCAGCTGCCAGCGCACCAGGTTTTCCATGTCTTCGTACGGAAAATAGCGACCGAGCCCGAGCCGCTCGGCGATCTGCTTCAGAATCATGGCCCCTTCGCGGGTGTCGTAACGCGGGGCGACGGCCTGGCGCCGCAAAAACATCTGCGGCTTGAGTCCGTTGGCCTGCTGAATGCAGTCGGTGCGCTCGAGATAGATCGACTCGGGCAGGATGACATCCGAATACGAGGCGATGTCACTGTGATTGATGTCGATGGCGACGATCAGGTCGAGCTTGTCGAGCGCCCGCCGGGTCATCTCGGTGTCCGGAATCGACTGCAGGGGATCGAAGCGATAGGCGATCAGGGCCTTGATCGGATACGGATCTTCGTTCAGGATCGCGTGCGGCAGCATCTGGGCCACACCATGGTTCGGGTCCGGCAGCGGGAAGTCCGGCGTGCCGGCCTTGTCGAAGCGCGAGACTTCGGTCTTCGGGAATTCCTGCTCCGTTAGCTTGCGGGCCGGTTTACCGCCCACCTCGCCGGGGCCTTTCTTGAAGAAGAAACCGCCCTTGGCCTCGATGCTGCCCATCAGCGAATTCAGGATCATGATCGCGCGGCGCTGGTAGATTTCGTTGACATAACTCGCGCCGCGGTAGCCGAAATGAAAGATGACGGCCGGTTTGTCGCGGCTGATTTCGCGGGCAAAATCCACGATCTCCCCAGCCGCAATGCCGGTTTCCTCCGCCGCCCACTGCGGAGTGTAGGGCTGCACGAAATCCTGCAGCTCCGCCAAACCCTGAACCCAGCGGTCCACGAACCGGCTGTCATAGAGCCGTTCTTTCAGAATAACGTGGATCAGGGCGTAGTTCAGGGCCAGGTCCGTGCCCGGCCGGATCATCCAGTAGCGGTGCGCTTTGGTGGCCGTAACCGTCACGCGCGGGTCGATGTAGGTCAGCCGGGCCCCGTTTTCAAGCGCCTGGGTCAGGTTGTTGACCTCTTTGACCGAAATGGCCTCGAAGATGTTGCGGCCGTAAAGCACGATATGCTTCGTGTTCTTGTAATCGATGCCCATCTGGGCGTCGGTGACGCCGAAAAGCGAGCGGCAGGCGGTGTTGACCGAGCCTTTGCACAGCGCGTCGTGCGTGAAGTGGTTAGGCGAGCCGATCGCTTTTAGAAAGGATTTGCTCACGTGGGTAGCCAGCTGCGTGCGCTCGCCGAGAACGACGCCGTGCCCGCCGTTTTTGGCGATGATGTCTTTGAGCTTGCCGGCGACATGATCGAGGGCTTCGTCCCAGCCGGCCTTGCGCCACTTGCCCGAACCGCGTTCACCCTCCCGGATCAACGGCGTCTGTAGGCGCTCGTTGTCGTAGAGCATGTTGATGCCGGCCGCCCCGCGCGGGCACAGGCTGCCCTCCATGCCGGGAACCAGCGGGTTGCCCTCGATCCACCGCACCTGGCCGTCCTTGACCTGCACCTTGATCGGGCAGCGGACCGAACACATGAAGCACAAGCTGAATACTGATTTGTCCATGCCGAGTAACCTCCAGATATAATTTAAATGGAATCAGGGTTGGGGACACGCGCAGATGACTGATGGAAAGTATAGGGGCGCCCCTGATAATCGCAAAGAGTCTGTGATCGCCACCGCAAATCAAACTCCATAGCAAAATTCATACCATATAATGAAGTCCGCATTCAACCGGCGGTGATGGCGCACGCCGAATAATGATCAATTATTTTGAAGGGATAATACCGGAAAAGGCGGGAGTACCTCCATCAGGGTGCCCATGATTTCACCAAAAACGCAAAAAATGTATTGCACTGCAATTATTTTTTTGCATGCACGTTAACCTCTCTTTATCACTAAGCAAATTAGAAATTTCTCACCGCCGGGCCGACGTGGAACCCGGAAACTCTTCTCCTCCGGCGGCGACTTTATTTGCGGACGGATGTTACGATAAATAGCCCTTATTTGTTATCTGCTTGAAATCAAACAACTTTTGTGAAAACAGCCTCCCAAAAACCACCCGCGCGCCAGACGCCACCTTATGGCACACCGTTTGCTTGGCGTAAAAGACCTTGTTGGAATAACCGGCTGACCGGACCGCCGCCTTGCCGTTTCGTGTTACTTCCAAAACCAAAGACGAAGGAGGATAAAAAATGAGAAAAACGACGATGGTGCTCATGTTAATGGGGGTGCTGCTGCTCTTCGCCGCGCCTTATGTCCTGCCCGACAATGTTTGCGCGGCCGACAAGCTGGCAGAAGCGATCGCCAAGGCGCCGACCGGAACTGGCAAGGGCCAGATAGATCCGACCGCCGCCCCCGGTTACCTGGGCATCCCCGGCGGCAAACAGATCAACCTGATCGTGGCGTTTTTCTGGGCCGTGTGGGTCGGTTGGGTGTTTTCGACCGTCGGGGCCTTCGGCGGCATCATGGCCGGGGTGGGCCACATTTCCATTTTCGGCCTGGGCGGTTATGCCAAGACGTTCCGGGACACGGCCCCGGAGCTGAACAAGTTCGTCACCGACAGCATCCGCGTATCCAACCAGTGGCTGGTGGGGCTATCGGCCCTGGTCTCCAGCATCAACTACGGCAAGCAGAAGCGGTTGGTGATCCCCCTGGGGCTGTTTTTGGGGTTGGGCTCGCTGCTGGCGGCCTTTCTGGTCGTCTACACCACGATGGGCAAGGTGAAGTTTTCCCAGTACCAGGGCTATTTCGGCCTAATCGTGTTTGTAATCGGGGCGTTCATGGTTTACGAAATGACCCCCCGGGGCCAATCCAAGAAAAAAGCGGCCAAGGAGGCCGTCAAGGCCTTCGAGGCCACAGTCAAACAAAAGGGCGACCTCACCCAGCAGGGGGTCCAGACGCTGAAGTTCAACATGGTGCGCACCGAGATCTCCTTCTTCGGTCAGACCTTCGGCTTCAGCCCGATCTGGGCCTTCGTCGGCGGTTTCTTCATCAGTGCCATTTCTTCTTTCATCGGCGTCGGCGGCGGCTTTTTGTATGTGCCGTTTCTGACCAGCGTGGTGGGTTTGCCGATGTTCGTTGCCGCGGGGACCTCGGCCCTGGCGGTTTTGATCAGCATGGTCCTGTCGATTTTCAACTTTATGATCAAAGGCGTCACCGTCTACTGGATCATGATCGGCGTCGAACTGGTGGGCATTTTCATCGGCTCCATGATTGGACCACGCACCGGAAAGTTCATTCCGGAAAAGGGCCTGAAATGGTTTTTCATCGTGCTGGCTTTTTACGTGGGATTGGACTACACTTTGAGAGGTTTTTTCAACTACCGTCTTTTCGGTTGATCAGGCCGATCTCGGGCCGGCCCCGGCGAAGGATCGCGGGGCCGGCCGCAACTTCCAGCGTGAATGAAAATGGGAAACACATTTCTTGACGTCATGAGACTGTTCGATCCTGTGCTGATCGAATTTTTCCGTCTGACCGGCTACACCCTGCTCGACTTTTTCATCGGCGTGTTTTGCCTGTGCATGATCTGTGTGGTGCTGGGCGAACTGACCATCTCGGCCGCCATCCGGCTGAACCGGCATCATCTCAAGGCGTTGAAGCATGAAGTCTCGCAAAAGGAAAAACTCAGCATGCGGGCCTATGCCGATGATGATCGGGTGAGTTACAAGGCGCTCAACAAGGCGGCCAACGATGCCTGGGGCCGCTATTTTTTCACCATGGCGGCTTATTCGGCCGGCATTCTGTGGCCGGTGCCCTTCGCCCTGGCATGGATGCAAACCCGCTTTCAAGGCGTTGAATTCGACCTAATGTTCCCGCTCAATCTGGTTCTCGGAAACACCGTCGGTTATCCGTTCATCTTCATCCCGCTGTATATTCTCGCCCGCATTGTTTTCAAGTACCTGAGGCCGAAGTTGCCGTATTTCAGAGGCGTTCAGAAAATGCTCGATAATCCGGAAAATTCTTGAAGTCAACCGGCTCGCAGAAGCCCCTCTGACGTGCACGCCCGCCGGACTTGTCGTTTTTTATACCATTCGTGCCATCATCATTTGAAACATCCGAATAAATTTTACTGGAAATTCACCGCTCTCCCACCCCCTCTTCGATGGAACTATGAAAATACCGGAGGCCGTGGACCAGGCTTGTTCGTTCCTCCTCTTTTTCCAGCCCTGCTTGACACCGGCTGCAATAATCCGAATAATGAGCAAGTTTCCAGGAGATCCCACATGATTTACAGACTGACGGTGATGGCCGCATGCCTGACGGCGGTTATCCTGATAGTGCCTCTCCCGGCCTTCGCCACCCAGGGACACACGCAGCCCGAAGGGCTTTACGCCCACCAGCTGTCGCACGTGTTCTTCCTTTTTTCGATGGGCCTTCTGATGTATTGGCTGCGCAAAAGGGGGCTGGTCAAAACGAGCGGGTGGCGCGCTATTCAGTTTGCTTCCCTTTTTTTCATCCTCTGGAATGCCGACGCGTTTCTGGTGCACTTCATCGAGGAGCAGAGCCAGGCCCTTGCGATCGTGCGCATCAACCCCTGGCACCTGCGCATCCAGGCCGCCGATGGCTTCGGATGGCTCGCCGTGGTCTACTATGTCGCCAAGCTCGACCATCTGCTGAGCGTGCCGGCCCTCTTTTTTCTCTACATCGGCCTGAAGCGGCTCCTGCACGACGGCGGCGTGCCAGCCACGGGAGCCTGAAGGCGATGATCGTTTCATCCCTTCCCATCTGGGCTGTCGACGTGCTCGGCTCGGTGTGCATGATCGTGCTGTCCATCGCCTGCCTGCACCTCGCCTACAACCTGCAGCGCCGCGACCGCAACAACATCATCTGGACCTACCTCTTCTGGGTCTGCACGGCGTTGACCGTGTTCGCGGTTTCCCGATCGGCGGGCCACATCCTGAAACAGGTCCTGATCGTCGGCGACAACCCCGCGGCCTGGGAAGCCATACGGCCTTACAGCGGCGCCGTGAACACCTTTACGTTCGTGCTCGTCGCCGCCTTCACCCTTTTCTTCGAGCGCACCTGGAACATCTACCGGCAGATCACCAGCGACAAGCAGGACCTGCAATCCGCCCGGGACAAGCTGCTCTACCTCAATCAGAATCTCGAAAACCTCGTCGGCGAGCGCACCGCCGAACTGGCCCTTTCCGAGCACAAGTACCGCCGCATCTTCGAAGTCTCGCGCGACCTGATCCTGGTGGCTGCTGCAAACGGCCGCATCGTCGACATCAATCCCTCCGGCCGTCACATGCTGGGCCTCGGCGAGGCCGCCGCCCGGGACCGGTCCTTGCAGGACTTTTTTCTGGAGCCGTCGCAATGGCAGGCGGTGGCCGGATCGATCGGCACCAGCGGCTTTGTCGCCAATGCCGAGGTCGATCTGCGGCGCAGCGACGGCAGTCGCATGCGAACTCTTTTGAGCGGAAGCCTGGACCGCGGCTTTCCGGACAAGCAGGACACCATCCACTTTTTGATCAGGGACATCGAGCAGCGCCGGCTGGCCGAAGAACAGATCGCCCAGACCGACAAGCTGGCCTCGATCGGCCAATTGTCAGCCGGCATCGCCCACGAAATCAACAATCCGCTCGGCATCATCCTGGGGTTCACCCAGCTCCTAATCCGCCACGAGGACCCGCAGTCGGAGAAATTCCAGGACTTGAAAACCATCGAAAAGCACGTGCGCAACTGCAAAACGATTGTGGCCGACCTGCTGAACTTCGCCCGCACGTCATCGCCCAAAGAGAACCTGATCCGGATCGACTCGGCCCTGGAGGAAGTCCTTAAATTCATCCGCCAGCACGGCAACCACGACCGGATCGAGGTGGTGAAGGATTTCGACCCGGCGGTGCCGCCCATGTTTCTGGACGAGGAGAAAATCAAGCAGGTCTTCATGAACCTGATCCTGAACGCCCGGCACGCCATGGGCGGCCGGGGCCGCCTGTCGCTTTCCACCGCCTACCTTCCCCGACAGCGTCAGGTCGCTATCACATTCGCCGACACCGGTTACGGTATCGAAAAAAAGAACCTGAGCCGGATTTTCGATCCTTTCTTTACCACCAAACCGACGGGCGAGGGCACCGGCCTGGGCCTGTCGGTCAGCTACGGCATCGTCAAAAACCATGGCGGAGACATCACGGTCGAAAGCGACGTCGGCCGGGGGGCTACTTTCACCATTTTACTTCCGGTGGCATCGCCGGCGAAAGGTCCATCGCATGCAGAGAACGATACTGATCGTCGACGATGAGCAGGACATGCTGCAGCTGCTCAAGCGCAGCCTGGCACCCGAGCTGGACTGTCGCATCGAGACGGCCTCCTCGGGCCGGGAAGCCCTGCAGGCGATTGCGCGGGAGCCGTACGACCTGGTTCTGGCGGACATCAAAATGCCGGAAATGGACGGATTGACGCTGCTGGAATTTATCAAGCGCGAGCAGCCGGAGCTTACCGTGGTCATGATGACCGCCTACGGCACGGTGGACACGGCCGTTGAAGCCATGCGCAACGGCGCCTATGACTTTGTCACCAAACCCTTCGATCACGAAGCGCTCACCGTGCGGCTCGAAAAAGCGCTCGAACGCAGCCGCCTGCTGCGCGAAAACCTGCGGTTGCAAATGGAATGCCGCGGCGATGCCGCTTTTCAGAACATCGTCGGCAAAAGCGCGGGCATGAACCGGGTGTACGAAACGATCCGGATGGTCGCCAAAACCGACCTGACAGTCCTGATCACCGGCGAATCGGGCACCGGCAAGGAACTCGTCGCCCGGGCGGTCCACAACCTGAGTGACCGCAGCCGCCGGCCCTTCGTGGCCGTCAACTGCCCGACCGTTCCGGAAAACATCCTGGAAAGCGAACTCTTCGGCTACAAAAAGGGCGCCTTCACCCACGCCACCCAGAACAAGATCGGCCTTTTCCAGGAGGCGCA
>JBAPWQ010000132.1:0-48967 GCA_049283795.1 Desulfobacterales bacterium
AGCCCAGCCTGGGCATCGGCATGCTCATCAACCCGACCGACTGGTTCCAGAACGAGGAGATCCAGCTCCTGCAGGTGGCCGCGCTCGGGCAGGCTGAATTCGTCGATCAGCTGCGACGGCAGGTGCAGGCCTCCCCGCTGCGCGCGCTGCTCGTCAACGTCAACGGGTTCCGGGAGCGGTTTCCCTCGGCCCTGCGCAAGACGGCGTTTCTGGCCCATGTCCTGGACATCGATGCGCCCGTCCTGGTTTTCGACTGGCCGGGCGACCAGGGATCGACCCCGCGCGGATACCGGCGGGCGAAAGCGATCGCCTCGGAGTCCGGGGATGACCTGGCCCGGACCCTGGAGCTGATCATCCGCCAGGTTCGACCGGACCGGTTGTGGCTGGTGGCCAACAGCATGGGGGGGCAGGTGGTCGTGAAGGCCTTCGGCGCCCTGTACCGCGAGGCGGACCTGGCCGACGCCCAGACCGAGATCGAAAATGTGGTGCTGACGGCGCCGGATGTCGACAAGGAAGAGTTCAACGACCGGTTCAAGCGCGAGATCCTCGCCCTGGCCGGCAATCTCACGGTGTATGTCTCCTCCAACGACCGGGCTCTATTGATGAGCCGCATCATTAACCGCAGCCGGCGCCTGGGCGAGAGCGTGCTGGACCCGGCAAATCCGGACCAGTCCGAGGCCGCCGTCGGTATTTTCGGGCTGGTCGAGCCCCACAACGGCACCATCACGGTGGTGGATGTGACCCCGGTGAACCGGACCCGCAACTTTCATAATTTCAGCCTGGAAACGCCCGAGTTTTTCGATGACCTGTTTCTGCGGCTGGTCAACACCGACCTGCCCATGAGCCGGCGGGTCTACCCGATCGAGACCCCCGACGGCAGGGTCTACCGGGTGTTGACCCGCGGGCGGTAGGCGCCCGCACCCGGCCGGGAGGTCGGGCACCTCAGCGGCTCTGTTGAAGATTGCGCCGGGATCGCCGTTTTTGGCATCCTGGCTTTTTTACGGCCGATTTTCAGCCCCGGCGGTTGATCCGCGGCGGTGGTCGCGGGCGACGAGCATGTAGATCGAGGGGATGACGAAGAGGGTGAAGAAGGTGCCGATGGCCATGCCGCCGACGAGCACCAGGCCGATGGAGTTGCGGGCCTCGGCGCCGGCCCCGGTCACAAGGGTCAGGGGGAAATGGCCGGCGATGGTGGCCGCGGTGGTCATGATGATCGGGCGCAGCCGGGTCAGGGTGGCCTCGCGCACGGCCTCCAGCTTGGTAAGCCCCTTTTCCTGCAGGGTGTTGGCGAATTCGACGATCAGGATGCCGTTTTTGGAGACCAGGCCGACCAGGGTCACCAGGCCGACCTGCGAATAGATGTTCAGGGTCGTGGTCCAGCCGCGGGTCCAGAAGGCCACGTTCGGGTCGGGAATCTTCAGGAAGGTGAAGACCAGGGCGCCGAAAAGGGCCAGGGGCACCGAACCGGCCAGGATGACGAAAGGATCGCGGAAGCTGTTGAACTGGGCCGCCAGGACCAGGAAGATCAGAATGACGGCCAGTGCGAAGGTCGGCAGAAACTGGTTGCCCTCGGTGCGCAGCTGCCGTGACTCGCCGGTGTAGTCGAGCACGTAGCCCTTGGGCAGGATCTTGGCGGCTTCCTGCTCCAGGAACTTCAGGGCTTCGTCGAGCGGCCGGACCGACACGCCGCTGATCGTCACGGCGTTGAGCTGCTGGAAGCGGTTCAGGGAGCGTGCGACGGTCGTGTTGCTAATCGTTGCGATCGTGCTCAGCGGCACGAGCTGGTTATTCGGGCCGGTGACGTAGATGTTCTTGAGCTGATCCGGGTTGAGGCGGTCGATGCGCTGAATCTGCGGGATGACCTTGTAGCTGCGGCCGGCGATGTCGAAGCGGTTGACGAAATTGCCGCCGACCATCGATCCGATGTCGGCGCCGACCTGCTCCAGAGTCAGACCGAGGTCGGCCACCTTGTTGCGGTCGATGACGATCTCGGACTGCGGCTGGTCGATCTTGACGTCGATCAGGGGCGGAAAGGCGAACAGTCCGCTTTGCACCGCCTTGAGCTGGATCTGTTTCGCAAACTCTAAAATCCGGTCTTCTTCGGCCGTGGAGGCCAGGATGAATTCGACCGGGAACTGCCCGCCGCCCGGCAGGGCCGGCGGCAGCACGGGAAAGATGCGGATGCCCGGAATGGCCTGAAACTTACGCTGCACTTCGGGCTGGATCTGGAAGATGGTGCGCTTGCGCGCCTCCCAGGGCTTGACGACCATGCCGGCGAACCCCGAGGTCGGGCGGGTAATCTGAAAGGTGAAGTCGTTTTCCGGAATGCTCTGATAGGCCCGCTCGACCTGCGCCGCGAAAATGCTGGTCTGGTCGAGGGTGGCGTTGGCCGCGGTGTCGACGATACCGAAGATGACGCCCTGGTCTTCGGTCGGCGCCAGCTCCTTGGGCGACATGATGAACATCGGTATCGCCAGCAGGCTTACGACGGCCCACACCAGGTAGACGGCCGGACGGGACGCCAGGGTGACGTCGAGCAGGCGGCCGTAGAAGTTGCGGAACCGCTTGAAGTCGCGGGCGATTTTTGCGGCGAAGCCGTGATCCTCGATTCCCGGTTTCAGCAGCCGCGAGGCCATCATGGGCGAGAGGGTCAGCGCCACGATGCCGGAGATGGTAACGGCCCCGGCCAGGGTGAAGGCGAACTCCCGGAAAAGCGATCCGGTGAGACCGCCCTGCAGGCCGATGGGGGCGTAGACCGCGGCCAGCGTGATGGTCATGGCGATGATGGGTCCGACCAGTTCGCGCGCGGCCTGAATGGCGGCCTCCATGGACGATTCACCCAGGCTCAGGTGGCGCTGGACATTTTCCACCACCACGATCGCATCGTCGACCACCAGGCCGACCGACAGCACCACCGCCAGCAGGGTCAGCAGGTTGATGGTAAACCCGAACACCTGCATCAGGAAGGCCGCCCCGATCAGTGACATCGGGATCGCCACCACCGGGATAAGCGCCGAGCGGATCGAGCCCAGGAACAGGAAAATGATGACGATCACGATCAAGAGGGTCTCGCTGAGGGTTTTGACCACCTCGTGAATGGCGTTGGTGATGTAGTCGGTGGCATCGTAGTTGATGCGGGCCTGCATGCCGCTGGGCAGCCCCCTTGCGATCGATGCCAACTCGGTGCGCACCCGGCCGATGACATCGACCGAGTTGGCGTTGGGCAGGGCCCAGATGCCCATGAAGACGGCCGTCTGGCCCGAAGAGCGCACCTCCGTGTCGTAGTCCTCGGCGCCCAGCGCGACGTCGGCGATATCTTCGAGCCGCACGATGGCGCCGTCCTGCTCGCGGACAGCCAGCCGCTTGAATTCGGTCGCCGAGCGCAGGTTGGTGTTGGCGGTCAGATTGACCTGGACCAGGTTGCCTTTGGTCTGGCCGACGGCGGCCAGAAAGTTGTTGGCGGCCAGCACCTGGCGGACTTGCATCGGACTGATGTGGTAAGCGGCCATTTTTTCCGGGCTCAGCCAGATGCGCATGGCAAAGGTGCGGGCGCCCAGGATATCGGCGCGCTGCACGCCCTGGAGGGCCGAGAGGCGCGGCTGCACGACGCGCACGAGGTAGTCGGTGATCTCGTTCTGCTCGAGCCCCTCGGCCGTGAAGCTCAGATAGGCCGAGGCGAACTGGCTGTCGGCCGACTCGACGTTGATCGTGGGCACTTCGGCCTCGGGCGGAAGATCGCCCCGGACCTGGTCCACCTTGGAACTGATTTCCGAGAGGGCCTTGATGGGATCGTAGTTGAGCTTGAGGCGCACGTTGATGGTCGAGAGCCCCTGGGCGCTCTGGGACTGGATGTAGTCGATGCCGTCGGCGGCGGCGATGGCGCGCTCGAGGGGCGTGGTGATGAATCCGCGCACGAGTTCGGCGTTCGCGCCGACGTAAACGGTCGTGACCGTGACCACGGCGTTCTCGCTGCGCGGGTACTGGCGCACGTTCAGCGAGCGGATCGCCTGCAGCCCGGCGATGACGATGACGAGGCTGACCACCGTCGCGAGGACCGGTCGGCGGATGAAGATGTCGGTGAATTTCATTCAGGAGACTTTATTTCGGGTCAACTTTCCTGGGGTTGGGGCATGAGCTTGAACTCCGGGGCCACGGTGTTGTCCGCGACGACCGACTGGCCGTTTCGCAGCTTGAATGCGCCGGTGGCCACGACCGTCTGGCCCGGTTCGAGTCCGGACAGGACGGCGACGAAATCGCCGCGTTTTTCACCGAGCCGCACGAACTGCTGGCGCACGATCTTGCCGTCCTGGCCGCTCTTCTGCGCTTCTTTATCCTCTTTATCCTCGACGATAAAAACCGAATCACCGTACGGGGCGTAGAGCACCGCGGTGGCCGGAATGGCGAGCACTTCCTTCGATACCGGCAGCACGACGGCCACCTTGACGAACATGCCCGGCCGCAGGCGCTCGTCGCGGTTGGCGACGGTGGCCTGCATCTGGATGTTGCGCGTTGCCGCATCGACCTGGGGGTTGATGGCTGTGATGGTGCCCTCGATCGGCGGCCCGGGCAGGGCATTGCTGGTCACCCGCACGACCCAGCCGGGTTTGACCAGTGCGAGCTGCTGTTGCGGCAAGGCGAAATTAGCGTAAATCGGGTCGATCGTCTGAAGTGAAACGATCGCATCACCTTCTTTGAGTATCTGGCCCACATTGACTTGGCGGATGCCGAGGCGACCGTCGAAAGGCGCGCGGATGATTTTCTTCTTGATGGCGGCCCGCAGGGCGTCGGCCTGGGCCGCGGCCTGTTTGTACTGGGCCTCGGAGTTGTCGTATTCCGAGCGTGAAATGGTTCTCTGGTCGAGCAGCTTGCGCTTGCGGTCGAGATCGATTTTCGCGAGCGTCAGGGTCGCCTCGGCCGCCCGCAGTTGGGCCGTTTCGGCCGAGATGTCCTGCTGCAGCAGCAGGTCGCCGGCCTTGACCTTCGAGCCCGATTCAAATTCGATGGACTCCACCTTGCCGGGCAGCTCCGCGGACACGGTGACGCCTTGAACCGCGTCGAGCGATCCAACGGCGCTCAAAATGGATTCCCAGGTCTCGCGGCGCACGACGGCCGTATTGACCGGCTCGGCCGGCGGCGAAAACTGCTTACCCTGTGCGATCATCCGTTTGATCTGCAGGGTTTTGATGCCGCCCAGAATGCCGACTACCGCCACCAGGGCGAGAAGGGCGAGAAGGATTCGTTTCGTCATATGCGGTGTGTTCCGGTTGTTGGGCGGTTAATTTGCCAAACGAGGCGGCCTTCGAAAAGGGGGCCGGCGCGGTGGTTCGATCGCGGGGCCTTGGCACTCGGAACCGTATGGTAAGAACCGTGTCATCGTTGTCAAATCACCGGCCGGACCCAGCCCAACCGATGGCGCTTTTGCCGTTGGCCTTGACGCCGAACAAGGCGTGGTCGGCGGCGGCGAGCAGCCCGGTCAGATCACCGGCGTGCTCGGGGAAGGTGGCGATGCCGAAGCTGGCCCGCAGGTTGACCGCCAGCCCCTGGCCGCACAGGTACACCGTCTCGTCGATGCGGCGCTGGATAACCCGCGCCGTTTCCTCCGCCTGTTCTTTGTCACATCCCGGCAGGACCACCACGAACTCGTCGCCCGCATAGGCCACGGCATAGGCCGGGCCTTTCAGCGACTCCCTGATGGTGGCGGCCACCTCGCGGATGGCCTGGCTGCCGTTAAGGTGCCCGTGGGTGTCCACGACCCGCTTGAAGTAATCGAGATCCATTTGGTGTTGATCTGAATTTTTAAGCCCAATCATATACCAGGCCGGGGCGGTTTTCAATCCGGCGGCCTCAAATGGACGCCGGAACACCGGCGACGAAAAAAAGCGGCGGCCCGGACCGGCGCGAAATACCGTGAAACAGGTGCCGGTGGGTCCTCTGCCCCCCGGATTTTTACCAGAAGGCCGGCCGGCTCGGCGGCAAAGGATCACGCCGACGCTTGTCTTGTGCGCCGGCCGGTCGCGCGCCAGCGACGGCGGCGGGCTTTTCATTTGACAGCCTCACCGTTGGCTTTTATAGTAATTGCCGGTTTGCGGGTGATGCTGTTCGGGGTCGGGGCGCCCTTTTCGCGATAGTATTCAGACCGTTTCAAATCTGTCCAGTCATTTCCGGGCGTTTCAGCACGAGGAGAATCAAGAGATGAAAAAACTCAGGTGTGCGATCTTTCTGACGCTGGCGGTGATCGTCTTTGCGGCTTGTTCTCCCCATAACCTGGGAACCTATGTCCTCACCTCGCCGTCACCCGTCCTCGACCGCATTCAGCAGCGCGGCGAACTCGTGGTGGGGACCGCCGCCGGCATGCCGCCGTTGAACATGACGGCCAGGAACGGAACCATCATCGGCCTGGATGCAGACCTGGCGCAGATTCTCGCCGATGCCATGGATGTCGTGCTCAGGCTGGAACCGATGGCCTTCGAAGACCTGCTGCCGTCGCTCGAAGCGGGCAAAGTGGACCTGGTCATATCCGGGATGACGATGACGGTCTACCGCAACCGCCGGGTGGCCTTCGCCGGGCCCTACCTCATCTCCGGCAAAGGCCTGCTGACGCGCGAAGCGACCCTGGCTGCCATCGAGGACCCGGGGGCCATCGATCTGGCCAGGATCCGGCTTACCGCCCTTGCGGGCTCCACCAGCGCGGATTTCATCCGGTCGGCGGCCCCCAAAGCGCAGTTCATGCCGGCCAGGGACTATGACGAGGCGGTTAAAATGGTCATCGACGGCCGCGTGGACGCCATGGTGGCCGATCATCCGATATGCCTCGTCAGCCTGGCCCGCTATCCGGGCCAGGGCCTGTTGGCGGTTGTGGCGCCGTTGACCCATGAGCCGATCGGTATTGCCCTGCCGGCCAATGACGCCCTTTTTATCAATCTGGTGGAAAATTTTCTGACCGCGCTGCACGACAGCGGCACCCTGGAGCGCCTGAAAGAGCAGTGGTTTCAAAAAGGCGACTGGTGGGACCAGCTGAAGTAATCTGCCGGCAGGAGGATGGAAAATGGCACGATCCCGTTTCGGTTTTCTGATGGCTGTGGCGGCCCTGACGACCGTCGCTTTTTCAACGATAGGCGGCGCACGGGTGATGGCGCAGGCTGATAATCAGCAGGTCCTGGTGGACCAGGCGGTCCTGACCATCGATAACTTTCTGAACGATCAGGCCATGACCTACTTGCATAAAAATCTTCGCTATGCCAAGGGCGTGCTGATCATTCCCTCGCTTTTCAAGGCGGCGTTCTGGGTCGGCGGCTCGGGCGGCCGCGGACTGCTGATGGTGCGCGATCCGCGGACCAACGCCTGGAGCGGGCCGGCTTTTTACTCGATCGGCGGCGGCAGCCTGGGCCTGCAATTCGGGGGGTCCGTATCCGAGGTGGTGATGATCGTGATGACCCAGAACGGGATCGAATCGTTATTCGCCACGACGTTTAAATTTGGCGGCGGGGCATCGGTTGCGGCCGGACCGGTGGGTATCGGCGCCGAAGGGGCCACCGCGCCGGATTTGAGTGCGGATTTTCTCTCGTTTGCCCGTTCCAAGGGGGCCTTTATCGGGGCATCGCTGGATGGGGCCCTGATGGCGGTCGCCGATGATTATAATCACGCCTTTTACGGGCAGCCGGTGGCGCCGGTCGATATTTTTGAAAAAAAGGAATTTCACAATCCCGGAGCGGACAAGTTGCGGGCGCGGCTGGCCGATGCGTCGAGAAGATAGTTATAGCCTTTTTCCGATTTCGCACGGAAAGGAAACGCTATTGGCGACAGGCGGAAGGGAGGCGCTTTTCCGATGCACGTCACACGCGCGAAAGTTGGTGGGATCTTGAGGGTCTGGCTGCTGGCCGCTGCCGCGGCGGTGACGATGATTCAGGCCGCGGCGGCCGACGAGTTGTCCCGGGGCCAGAAGGTCTACGTGCCGATCTACTCGCATGTCTACGGCGGCGACCGGGAGAGCCCGTTTCTGCTGACGGCGATCCTGAGCGTGCGCAACACCGATCCCGCCTCCGCCATCACCTTGACGGCCGTCGACTATTTCGATTCCGACGGCAAGCTCCTGCGCCGGTACCTGGAAAAACCGGCCGAGATCGGCGCGCTGGCCTCGGAGCGGTACGTCGTCCAGGAGTCCGACAAAAGCGGCGGTTCGGGCGCCAAGTTCATCGTCGAATGGCGGTCAGCGGTCCCGGTCAACCCGCCCATCCTGGAAGGGGTGATGATCGGCACCCGGATGCAGCAGGGGATTTCCTTTGTGTCGCGCGGACAGGTGATACACGAAACCGGCGCCCGGCCTTGACCGGGCGGGGCGCTCGAACATCGACCCGGTTTGCCGGTCAGCCGCGCCGCATGTCGCCGGTTTCCCCGAACCGCTGGTGCATGAAAAAGGCTTCTCCCAAAAGGTGCGGTTCGTGCCCGCCGGTTTCCCGCACGGCCCGCTGGTAGTATTCCCAGAGCGCATCGCGGTAATCGGGGTGGGCGCATTTCTTGATGATCTGCTCGGCCACCTGACGCGGCGTCAGCGGGCGGGTGTCGACCAGCCCGTGTTCGGTGACGACCACGTCCACCGAATGCTCCGAATGGTCGACATGGGTCACCATCGGAACGATAGCGGAGATGCGGCCGTTCTTGGCGGTGCTGGGGGTGACGATGAAGGAAATCGCGCCGTTGCGGATGAAGTCCCCGGAGCCGCCGATGCCGTTCATCAGCTGCGAGCCGGACACGTGGGTCGAGTTGACCTGGCCGTAGATGTCGACCTCGATGGCCGTGTTGATCGCTATCACGCCCAGCCGGCGGATGACCTCCGGTGAGTTCGAGATCTCGACCGGCCGCAGGACGATTTTGTCCCGGTAGCGGAATAGTTCGTTGAAAAACCGCTTGCGTGCTTTGGTCGAAAGCGTCAGGGCCGATCCCGATGCCGCCCGCACCTTGCCGATATCGATCAGATCGAGCACGCTGTCCTGCAGCACCTCCGAGTAGAGTTCCAGGTCCTTGAAGAAGCCGTTCTCCATGAAACCGGTCAGGACCGCGTTGGCCACATCGCCGACGCCCGATTGCCAGGGCAGGCCCGGCGGCAGGCGGTCCATCCTGATTTCGTGGCGCACGAAATCGAGCAGGAGTTCGGCGATGCGGCCCGAAATCCCGTCGGGGTCGTTGAACACGGCGGCGCTGTCCTGCTCGGAACTCATGACAATCGCCACCACGCGCGCCGGGTCCATCTCGATATACGGCTTGCCGATGCGGTCGGCGGCGCGGTAGATGGGGATCGGCATGCGGTAGGGCGGGTCTTCGGGAATGAAGATATCGTGCAGGCCCTCCAATTCCGGCGGCTCGGACGCGATTTCGATGATGATCTTTTTGGCTTTCTTCACATAGGTCGGGGTGTTGCCGACCGACATGGTCGGGATGAGGTTGCCCTTGGCGGTGATGGCCAGGGCTTCGACCACGGTGACATCGACGGTGCCCCAGTCCCCGGCCCGCACCAAGGCCGAGAGCCGTGACAGGTGGTCGTCCTTGAAATTGATCAGGCCGTCGTTGATTTTCGCGCGCATGGCCCGGTTGCTCATGTACGGCCGCCGCCAGGCCACCACCCCGGCCTGCGCCAGGACGCCGTCCACCGCATCGCCGGTCGAGGCTCCGGCAAAAAGGTTGACCTTGAACTTTTCGCCGCCGGCCGCGCGTTTGACCAGTTCCTGCGGAATCAGCTTGGGATAGCCGGCGGTGAAGCCGGAAATAAACAGGTTGGTGCCGTCCTGAATGTGCTTGGCCGCCGTCGCGGCATCGGTGATTTTGTCATGCAGCGCGCGGTAGCGGACACGGTCATCGACCATGGCGGTCTCCTTTTTTTGACGGGAATCCATGCGGAATCGACGGTTCGGCGGTATTTTAATGCTTCGGCGGCATCTGTCAACTCGCTTGGCCGGCCGGGCGCGCGGCCGCCGATTCTTTTCCGAAGCGCAGCTGCGGCGCAGTGCGCCGGATGGCAGCGTGTTGAAGCACCGATCCGAGTGGTTATGTTGACGGCAACCGATGTCGAAAGGGGGCCCCGAAATGCTGGGAAAAATCGATCCCACGCGCACGCGCAGCTGGCAGAAATTGGCCGATCACTACGAGCAGGTCAGGCACCTGCGGATGACGGATCTTTTCGAGGAGGATCCGTCGCGCTTCGAGACGCTGTCGTTTCGGCTGGATGACATCCTGGTCGACTGCTCCAAGAACCGTGTGACGCGCGACACGCTGGACCTTCTCGTCGCGCTGGCCGACGACGTCGACCTGGCCGGTGCCATCGAGAGCCTGTTCACAGGCGCCAAGATCAATGAAACCGAGGGCCGCGCCGTGCTGCACACGGCCCTGCGCAACCGGGCCGACACGCCGGTGCTGGTCGACGGCCGGGACGTGATGCCCGAGGTCGATGCCGTGCTGGGCAAGATGGAAAGATTCTCGGCCCGCATCCGGTCCGGCGAATGGAAAGGCTTCACCGGCAAGCCGATCACCGACGTGGTCAACATCGGCATCGGCGGCTCGGACCTGGGACCGGTCATGGTCACCGAGTGCCTCAAGCCCTACGCCGGCCGGTTGGCCGTGCACTTCGTCTCCAATATCGACGGGACTCACATCGGCGAAACCCTGCGGCACCTGGAGCCCGAGACCACCCTTTTTTTAATTGCCTCCAAGACCTTCACGACCCAGGAGACCATGACCAATGCCCACACCGCCCGCCGCTGGTTCCTGGATCGCGCCGGCGACCCGGTTCACGTGGCGCGGCACTTCGCGGCGCTCTCGACCAATATCGAGAAGGTCGAGGAATTCGGAATCGACCGCGAGAACATGTTCGTCTTCTGGGACTGGGTCGGTGGGCGCTACTCGCTGTGGTCGGCCATCGGGCTGTCCATCGCCTGCGCGATCGGGTTCGACAATTTCAGCGAACTGCTGCAGGGCGCCCACGACATGGACCGCCACTTCCGCCACACGCCCTTCGAAAAAAACATCCCGGTCGTCCTGGCCCTGATCGGGACCTGGTACACCAATTTCTTCGGGGCCGAGACCGAGGTGATCCTGCCCTACGATCAGTACATGCACCGCTTCCCGGCCTATTTTCAGCAGGGCAACATGGAGAGCAACGGCAAATCGGTTGACCGCGCCGGCCATCGGGTCGCGTACCAGACCGGGCCGATCATCTGGGGCGAACCGGGCACCAACGGCCAGCATGCCTTCTATCAACTGATCCACCAGGGCACGAAGCTGATCCCGGCCGATTTTCTGGCGCCGGCGATCAGCCACAATCCCATCGGCCGCCATCACGCCATCCTGCTGTCCAATTTTTTCGCCCAGACCGAGGCGCTGATGCGCGGCAAGGGCCGCGAGGAGGTCGTTGCCGAGCTGCGAAAAGACGGAAAATCGGCCGGCGACATCGAAAAACTGGCGCCGCACAAGGTCTTCGACGGCAACCGGCCGAGCAATTCCATTTTGTTCGCCAAGCTCACGCCCCGCACCCTGGGCCGGCTGATCGCCTTGTACGAGCACAAGATCTTCGTCCAGGGCGTGATCTGGAACATCTTCAGCTTCGACCAGTGGGGGGTCGAACTGGGCAAGCAGCTGGCCGGCCGGATCATGCCGGAACTCGAGGGCGACGCGCCCGTGTCGACCCACGACTCATCGACCAACGGCCTGATCAATGCGTTCAAGGAACTGCGACGCTCGGGGAGTTGACCGGCATGTTCAGTCCGGTCTCTGTTGTGGTCCGGGATGACGGAGAAAACGGATCAAGCGAGGGCGGAAAGCAGAAAAGGAGACACCGCATGAAAAAGCTCGTGCTGTTGCGCCACGGTGAAAGCCTCTGGAACATGGAAAACCGCTTCACCGGTTGGACCGACGTGGCTCTTACCGCCAAGGGGACGCAGGAGGCCGTCGCTGCCGGCCGGACGCTGAAGACAGAAGGCTACGGTTTCGACGTCGCCTTCACCTCGGTGCTGAAGCGCGCCATCAAGACGCTCTGGCTGGTCATGGAAGAAATGGATTTGATGTGGATCCCGGTTTACCGCAGCTGGCGGCTCAACGAGCGCCATTACGGCGCGCTGCAGGGCCTCGACAAGGCCGAGACCGCCGCCAAGCACGGCATGGATCAGGTGCACATCTGGAGGCGCAGCTACGACATCCGGCCGCCGGCCCTGGCCCCCGCGGACGACCGCAACCCCGCCCGCGACCAGCGCTACGCCGCCCTGGACCCCAAAGAACTCCCGCTGACAGAATGCCTCGCGGATACGGTGGCGCGGTTTCTGCCCTACTGGCACGAGACGATCGCGCCGGTGGTCGACTCCGGCCGGCGGGTGGTGATCGCCGCGCACGGCAACAGCCTGCGGGCGCTGGTCAAGTACCTGGACAAGGTGGCCGATGATGACATTGTCGGCCTCAATATCCCCACCGGGATACCGCTGGTCTACGAACTGCGGGATGATTTGACGCCGGTCGACCACTATTACCTGGGCGATCCCGATGCAATTCGCAAGGCCACCCAGGCCGTGGCCGATCAGTTGAAACCGTAGGGGCGAAAAATTTTTCGCCTTTTAACAGCAGGGTCAGCGGCGCATATTAGGGCGAAAGATTTTTCGCCCCTACCCGTGGCGGCATCAAGGGTCCATGACCGTCTGATTGACAACTCGAAAGGATGACACGTGGCGTTTCCCGGCAACAAGACCAAGATCGTTTGCACCATCGGACCGGCCTCCGACTCGGAGGAAACCCTGGAACGGTTGATGCGGGCGGGGATGACCGTGGCCCGGCTCAATTTCTCGCATGGCGATTTAGGAGGGCACGAAACCCTGATCGGGCGCATTCGGGCGGTGTCGCGCGTCGCGGGCCGGCGTGTGGCCATCATGGCCGATCTGCCGGGTCCGAAGATGCGCATCGGTCAGTTCGCCGAAGAACCGGTCTACCTGAGGGCCGGTGGCACGTTTACCCTGACCACGGCCGATGTCGAGGGAACCGTCGAGCGGGTGTCGGTCACCTTCGCGGAACTGCCGCAGGCGGTGCGGCCCGGCGACCGGCTTTTTTTGAATGACGGCCTGATCCAGCTCGAAGTCCTGGAAGCGGCCGGACGGGAGGTTCGCTGCAAGGTCCTGATGGGCGGTCGGCTGACATCCCGCAAGGGCCTCAACCTGCCCGGCATCGACCTGGGCATCAGTGCTTTCACCGATCACGACCGGCGCTGCCTGGCATTCGCCCTTGAAAACGGCGTCGATGCGATCAGCCAATCCTTCGTGGAAAATGCCGCCGATGTGGCCACCGTCCGGCGCGCCGCAGCCGAAATGGGCCACAATCCGTTTTTGATCGCCAAAATCGAGCGCTCCAACGCCCTGGATCACATCGAGGATATCCTGCAGGCGGCCGACGGCATCATGGTGGCGCGCGGCGACCTGGGCGTGGAAATTCCGATCGCCCAGATCGCGATCGTCCAGAAACAGCTCATATGGAAGGCCAACCGGCTCGGCAAGCCGGTCATCACCGCCACCCAGATGCTCGAATCGATGATCGGCAACCGTCGGCCCACCCGCGCCGAGGCCACCGATGTGGCCAATGCCGTGCTGGACGGGACCGATGCCGTGATGTTGTCCGGCGAATCGGCCGTGGGGCAGTTTCCGGTGGAAGCCGCGGAAATGTTGGCCGAAATCGCCTCGAAAATCGAACCCCTGCGGACCGTTTTTCCCGCGCGCGAAGAGCTGGCGGCATCCGACGGTGATACCGACGCCAGCCCGCCCGACCTGATCGCGCGCAGCGTCGTGACCACCGCCCGGCGGATCTCGCCCACCGCCGTCATCGTGCCGACCCACAGCGGGGCCACCGCCCGCCGCATCACGCGCTTCAGACTGCCGGTCTGGATCGTGGCGGTGAGCAGTTACGAGAAAACCTGTCAGGCCCTGCTCTTCTCTTACGGCGTCACCCCGGTCTGCGAGCAGGAACACCCGACGGACTGGCGTCGGTGGATCCGGAACTGGCTTACCGCGCAGGGTCTGGACGGACATCTAGTGGTAATGACCGAAGGACCGTCGCGCAAACACCCGGAACGAAACAACCGCATGGAAATTGTCGATCTGCGGAAACCGTGACCCTTGCCGGCTGGAGATATGCGCCCCATGTCGCACCGCAACTTTTTCACGACGGCCGCATGGATCGGCCTGATGGCGGCCCTTGTGGCCGGCTGCGCCGGTTCGTCGCCCCGCTCGAAGTACTACCTGCTCAGCGCCCTGCCGGACGCAGCCTCCGCGCCGGCAATCGATCCGGCCCCTGCGGGCATCACGCTCGGAATCGGGCCGGTACTTCTGCCCGACTATCTTGACCGGCCGCAGATCGTCATGCGCACCGGCCCGAACGAGATCTCCTTTTCCGAATTCGACCGCTGGGCCGAACCGCTGCAGGCCAATTTCCTGCGCGTCTTCAGGCAAGACCTGGCTGTCCTGTTGAAAACCGACAGCATTGTCGTTTATCCCTGGCCGCCCGGCGCCGTTTTCGAGTTTCAGGTTTCCGCGGAAGTGATCCGGTTCGATGCCCGGCCGGGCGAGGGCACGCTGCTGGAGGTGCAGTGGCAGGTTCTGCGGCACCAGGACGGCAAGGTCGTTCTGAGGCGGGCCGCATCCTACCGTGCCGATATAGGCGGGTCGGATTACAGAGCCGTCGTGGCTGCCCAGAGCCGCACCTTGGGCGATTTCAGCCGTGACGTGGCGAAGGTTCTCACCGCGATTTACCGCAGCGAGCACGGCCGGTAATCCGCCATAAAATTCACTTGATTAAATTAGAAAACAGGTTATATAGTTTATTCAATCATCAAGGGCCCGTCGATTGTCGCCGGGCCGGTTTCGTACTGAAGGGCAGCTCCATTTGACCAAGTGGCACCTGCAGTTTGGGACCATGAGAATTTTTATGAAAGGAGGGTGTCATCGTGGCCAATGGAACGGTAAAGTGGTTCAACGAGAAAAAAGGGTATGGCTTCATCGAGCAGGAAGATGGAACGGATGTCTTCGTTCATCACACCGGCATCAACGGAACCGGCTTCAAAACGCTGGCGGAAGGCGACCGGGTGACCTTTGACGTCGAGAAGGGCCAAAAGGGTCTCGCCGCAGTCAACGTGACCGTCGTTTAGATTTTTCCATTTTTTTAAAAAGAGAGGGTAATTCACCGCTTGCGGGTGAAATGCCCTCTCTTTTTTTGTAAGCCTTTAATTATCATGGTTAATCCTTGCCGACAAGATGCCGAAGTTCTTTTTTCGATCGAAGACAACGGCAAAGGATTCGATGCGCGGGAGGTCAAAGGCTGATTATTTTTTTTCTTTTTGCTCTTCTTCGGCCTGGATCGCGGCGCCGGCGGCGGCCGCGCCGGCCTCTAAAATCTTCTTGCGGGTATCAGGGTCCGCATGGGCCAGGGATTTTTCGATGTCCGGCGGCAGGGAGACGGTGACATTGCGATGGGCGAAATGGAGGCCGGCTTCCTGAAATGCTTCCTGCATCAACCGGTAGACATGCTTGCGGATGGCGAACTGTTCACCGGGCGGGGTCTTGTACTTGACACGCACGATCAGGGCCGAATCGTCCAGTTCCCTGACGCCCTGGCTCTTGATCGGGCTGAGCAGTTTTTTCCCGAGTTCGGGGTCCTTCATGATTTCCTGGTAGACTTTTTTCTTGACGATCTTGCGGACCTTGTCGACGTCGGTGTCGAAGGGCACCCGGAAGTCGAGCTTGGTGATGATGTAGTCGCGACTGAAATTCGTGACCGAATTGATGTCGCCGAACGGGATCGTGTAGACCATCCCGCGCGGATGGCGCAGCCGCAGCGAGCGCAAAGACACCTGCTCCACCGTCCCTTTTTGCTTGCCGGTATCCACGTAGTCTCCCACCCGGAAGGCGTCGTCGATCAGGAAGAACATCCCGGAGATGATGTCCTTGACAAGCGTCTGGGCGCCGAACCCGATGGCCAGGCCGATGACACCGGCACCGGCGATCAAGGGTCCGATGTTGACCCCGATGGAAGACAGGATGATCAAGGCGGCCAGCACGATGATGACCGCCAGCATGAATTTGCGCAGCAGCACCAGCAAGGTGGCGATGCGCGAGCCGCCGCTGCCGCCTTCCTCCCTTTCGTCGTCCTCATCCTCCCCGTTGGACATCTCCTTGGCAAGGCGGCGCTTTATGGCGGCATTGACCAGTTCCCAGGCCACGAAACAGACCAGCACGACGACCAGGATGTCGAAGGCAGCCAGGGCCACCTCCTGGCCGATACGCAGATTGACGCCCCAGATGCGCAGGATCCAGAAAAACATCAAGAATCCCAGCGCCACTCGCAGACCGGTTCGAACAAAGCTTCTGAGGCGATCGATGTCCAGATGGCCGGCGGCCGGCTGCGGGTCTGGTTCCGGTAGCGCGGGCCCGGCCCCGCTTGCGACCATAGCGTCCGGATCGCTGCCGATGGCCGTATGGACGCCGGGGTCCGGTTCGCCGGATTTATGAACCAGGCCGAAAGCCACTTCCAGAATTTGCCTTAAAATCCAATCCAGCAGAAAGTAGAGCGGAATAATGAGCAGGGTCTTCAACGCGAAATGACCGGATTGGTCTCCGGCCAGCAGCCGACTGAAAACTGCAAAGATCCAGAGCAGAATGATGCCGGCGATGGCGAAATGATGCCAGTATTGCGCCAGGCGGGCACGCAGGTGCGTCTCCGGCAGGTTTCCGGTAAGCGCCTGCCGGACGGTTTTGCGCTTCCGCAAAATCATGGCGATGAACATGAAGGCCAGCGTCAGGCTGACCAGGGATACCATGATAAAGTAGGAGGCTTCGGACGTGCCGGCCAGCCGGAAAATTCCGCAGGTCAACAGTCCAAAACTGCCCACGGTGACGATGGCCATAATCCAGCGGTGCAGGTACAGCGCCGTTTCGTTGCCAAGCGGTAAAATGCGCAGGGGCGGCACTCCGGGCACCAGCAGTAGCCGGGAAAGCAGATGGGCCGCCCGTACGATCAGGATGGCCGCCAGGTAGGTGGCCACGAGCACGCGCTGGGGGGTCGACCGGTCCGGGAATAGATGAAAGATGACCAGGACGGCGGCTGCAAACACGCAGATCGAGGCCAGATCGAGCAACCCGCGCAGTGCCAGGGCGCCGATTTTTGCCCTCCAGTCGGCCGGCCGTGTGGACTCGATGCGCCGGCGGACGGCGGCCGTGTAGCGGTTGAACAGGAAGTCGGTGAAGAAGGCCAGCAGGAAAACAGCGCCGGCGACGAGGATGGCCCGGGTGGTGTTCGCGTCCCGCTCCCCCTTGCCCAGGTAGGTATAGAGGGCGGGAATTTTCGCGACTTTCGTATCCGTGCCTGATTTGAGCGCTTCGAAGCGCACCAAAATCAGTTCGAACTTGGTTTTGAAATCGTAAATAAAGCCCGCAATGCCGGTCATCTTTTGTTTGGCGGGTGTCGCGGCGGCTTCCTCGGCGGCTTGTCGTCTCAGGGCCTCGATCAACAGGCGCCGCACCTGTTCGTCGCTCAGGGCGGCCATGAAATCGTCGACCTCGTCGGCGTCGATGTGGTCGGGCAGGCGAGCGGCCTCGGGCGGCGCCTCTTTGGTTTTTTCCTTGTGGGTTTTGAACACCATTGTCTGAGCGGCGTTCGCCCGTGAGGTCGCGAGGCCTGATGAAAGAACTCCGGTCGAGACCGTCAGGGCAACCGAGAAAAACAACACGTGACGCAGCCAGTGATATCCGACAGAGGCCATGACGAGTTATAGTCCCCCTATCTGTTGGAAACTCGAAACTTGAAACTGGCAAAAAGGAACGCTAAGCGTTTCAAATCTCACTGTTCAAAGGAATAGATCATTATCGACCGGGCACCCACAAGGGGCGCCCCTACGATTGCATTACCAAACACCACCCACAAAACACCAAACACAAAACACCAAACACAAAACACCCAATCCAAACCACACCTTGTAAACCCGCACCCCGCACCTTCTACCCCGCACCCTTCTGGCGCAGGGGCAAAGCGGGAGGGACATCGGGTATGGTCTGTGCTTTTAAAAGGGCGAAAAATTTTTCGTCCCTACGAGACGGCCAGGCCCCCCGGTTCCGGTGGTTTGTGTTGGCCATGGGCGGCGTTTCGTTGACGATTCAGAAATTGGAAACCGGCACCCCGCAACCCGCGGCGGTGCTACCGCTCGGAGTAGGGGATCCAGCGCCGCACGATGCTTTCAAGCTGGCCATTCCTGGAAATAAGCTCGAGAAACCGGTCGGCGGATTCCTTCAGGCCGGGGTCGGTTTTGCGGATCCCCCAGGCCAGGTATTCGTCGGTCAGCGGTGACGGCAACACCGTCAAATCCGCCGATTGATTTTCCGCCAGCAGCATGAGCAGAATCGGGCCGTCGTGAACGAACACATCGATCCGATTCACCAAAAATGGCGTCGTCAGGGCATCGAGAGCCTCACGGGTCGAGTCGTAAGTCCTGATCTTCTGGGCCGATGCGAAGCTGTTCCTGACGTAGATTTCGCCGGTCGTGCCCTTGACGACCCCGAAGCGCATTGCGGGCGCTTGCCCCAGCAGGCCGAAGTAGGATACGGGGAAACGATCGGCCTCGGATTTCCGGACCATGGCCATCAGGCCCGACCGGTAATACGGCTGGCTGAAGTCGATCGTCATGCGGCGCAGGTCCGTGATCGACATGCCCGACATGATGATGTCGATGCGGTCGCCCAGCAGGGCGGAAATCTGGTCGTCCCACTCGAGGTCGACGAAGCGCAGCTCCTTGCCGAGATAGTGCGCGAACTCACGCGCCATCTCGGCTTCCAGTCCCCGGATTTCCCCGGCCTGTTTGAAGGCGAAGGGCGGCGAGGTGGTGGTCACCCCGACCCGCAGTGTCGCGGCGTCGGCGGCGGTTTTTTCGGCGGGCACCGTTGGGCCATGGGCACAACCGGCCATCAGGAGCGCGAAAATAAGGCCTGCGAGAACGAGAATCCGGCGATCGGTGAAAGGTGCGGTGGACATCACGTAACCTCCCTGTGATTTTCTGCGGCTGGCGACGAATGCCGAGCAAGGCGTGGCCAAGATTCTTCATAATACGAAATGACGATAAAGGTCAACTGGTTATCGGATGTATCGGGTGTGTATCGGCCTCCAGAATGGCACTTGCTTTTTTTTGCGAGGCTTTGGGGCCTCGTCAACCGCCGATGGAGGACATCTGGCAGCGAACGCCGGATGGGTCGGTGACGGAGAGAGCATGATCGGAAGGTTTGTTTTCAACCGCCCGGCGAAAGATCTGCGCCAGGCTTTCATCGGGCTCCCCGGCGCGCAGAGGACCCTTCAGGTCGAGCTGGCGGTCCGACAGGAGGCAGGGGCGCAGCTGACCGCTGGCCGTCAGCCGCAGCCGGTTGCAGCTGCTGCAGAAATGGTGGCTCAAGGCACTGATGAAACCGATTTCGCCGGCGGCGCCTGCGAGCCGGAAGCGCTCGGCCGGGCCGTCGGCCCAATTTTTTTCGACCGGAATCAGGGTGCCGATCGCAGCCATACGCTCCTTTATTTCGGGCACCAGCAGCGGCGCTCCGCAGGCCACGCGCGATCTTCCGATCGGCATGTATTCGATAAAACGGATATGCATGGGCTGCGTGAGGGTCAGGCGGGCAAAGTCGAGAAATTCATCCTCGTTGATGCCGCGCAGGGCGACGACATTCAGCTTGATCGGGTCGATGCCGGCCTGCCGGGCGGCGGCGATGCCGTTCCAGACCCGGTCGAAATCGTCGCGGCCGGTTATTTCGAAAAACTTCTTGCGCTTAAGTGTGTCCAGGCTGATGTTGATTCGCCGGATCCCGGCCTTGCGGATGCAGCCGATGTTTTCCGCGAGCAGCACCCCGTTGGTCGTCAGCGTGACTTCCTCCAAACCGCCGATGCGGGATACGGCGGTCAGAAATTCGCCCACCCCTTTGCGGACCAGCGGCTCACCGCCGGTGATCCGGATCTTGGTGATGCCCAGGTCGACGCCGATGGCAAGGATGCGCAAAATCTCTTCGTAGCGCAGGATATCGGTGTGGTCCAGGCGCGGGATGCGCTCCGGCGGGACGCAGTAGATGCACCTCAGGTTGCAGCGATCGGTGATTGAAATTCGCAGGTAGTTCAGGTGGCGGTTAAAGCGATCGATGAGCCGCTGAGATGGCATTCGGCATAGTTTCCTTAGACAATACGATTCAGGTCGAAGTTAGCGCCGATAAGCGGTGGTGTCAAACGGTGAAAATGCGGTACGGGTTACGCGGTGTGGTTAGTAATTGGTGTTTCGTGTTTCGTGTTCAGGTGTTTGGTTCGAAATGATTGAAAACCTTGCATCTATCGGCCCTTTTGCAAGTTTCCAGTTTCCAGTTTAAAATTTCAACCTTTTCCGTAGTGCCGCACGATCGCGGCGACCAGCCCGGGGATCGTGAAGCTTTCGGCGGTCAGGTGCACCTCGAAGCCCTGTTTCAGGGCCGTTTCCGAAGTGATGGGGCCGATGCTGGCGATGGTGACCGGCCGGATCAAGTCCTCGAAGCGGTCGCCGGGCAGCAGCGACTTGAAATTGGTTACCGTCGATGAACTGGTGAAGGTGATCATGTCGATCGAGCGGGCCTCGAGCCGTGCGACCAGGTCTCGTGCCCCGTCGGTCGCCGGCCGCGTGCGGTAGGCCGGGACCTCATCGACCGCGGCCCCCATCTGGGCGAGCTGTTGCGGCAGAATCGGCCGGGCCTCGGCGGCCCGCGGCAGCAGGATCTTTTTGCCGGAGATGTTTTTCTTTTCGAAGGCGGCAATCACCGCTTCCGCCTGGTAGGTCTCCGGGACGATATCGCTGGTCAGTCCGAACTCGAGCAGCCTGGCGGCGGTGGCCGGACCGATGGCGGCGGTGCCGATCCGGCCCAGCGCCCGGACATCGCGGCCGCGGCCGAACAGCCGGTCGAAAAAGAAGGTGACACCGTTGACGCTGGTGAAGATCAGCCAGTCATATTGGTCGAGGCGATCGATGGCCCGATCCAGGGGCGCCCAGTCCTCCGGCGGTTCGACGGATATGGTGGGATATTCCAGGCACTCGGCGCCCAGTTCCGCGAGCTGCCGGACCAGGTCGCTGGCCTGGGCCCGCGCGCGGGTCACCACGATGCGCTTTCCGAGCAGCGGCCGGTTGTCGAACCACGTCATCTTTTCGCGCAGCCGCACCACCTCGCCGACCACGATGATGGCCGGGGCTTTGAGCCCGGCCTGCCGAACGCGCTCGACGATGGTCGCCAGCGTGCCCGCCACCGTCTGCTGGCGGGCGGTCGTGCCCCAGCGGATCAAGGCCGCCGGCGTCTCGGGCGGCTTGCCGTGCCCGACCAGGCTCGCAACGATCCGCGGCAGGTTTTTGACGCCCATCAGGAAGACCAGGGTCCCGATGCCTTTGGCCAGCGCGGCCCAGTCGATGCTCGAGGCTTCCTTCTCGGGATCTTCATGACCGGTGATAAACGCCACGGTGGTGGTATACTTGCGGTGTGTCAGGGGGATGCCGGCATACGCCGGGGCGGCGATGGCGGAGGTGACGCCCGGAACGATTTCAAAGGCGATGCCGGCCTCGATCAGGACCTCGGCCTCTTCGCCCCCGCGGCCGAAAATGAACGGGTCGCCGCCCTTCAAGCGGGCGACCTTGGCCCCTTGCCGGGCCTTGGCGACGATCAGCGCGTTGATCTTGTCCTGGGAAAGGGTGTGGTCGCCGCCTTTCTTGCCGACATAGATCAGTTCGGCATCCTTGCGGGCGTGCCGCAGCAGGGCCGGAGCGGCCAGGTAATCGTAAATGATCACATCTGCGCAACCGATGGCATCGAGGCCCCTGACGGTGATCAGGCCCGGGTCCCCGGGACCGGCGCCAACGAGAGTCACCATGCCTGTCGAGGTATTATGTATCATAATCGGCCAGTTTCTCCAGAACCTTGTCGGCGCCCCGGGAAAGGAGCCGTTCCGCGAGTTCGCGCCCGATGGCGCCGGCGGCCTGCGCCGGCCCGTCGAGACGATCCCGGAATATCGTTTGGCCGTCGATATCGGCCACCAGCCCTTCCAGGGTCAAGCGCTCGCCGCTCAGGGTGCCGTGGGCCGCGATCGGAACCTGGCAACTGCCTTCCAGGCGATGCAGGAAGGACCGCTCGCCTAAAACGGCCTGGCGCGTCGGCGCGTGGTCCAGCACCGCCAGCGTGGCGGCGAGGGCGCGGTCAGCCTGCCGGATTTCAATGCACAGGGCCCCCTGGCCGGCCGCCGGCAGCATGAGCGGCGGCTCGAGCAGGGCGGTGATGCGCTGCGCCAGCCCGAGCCGCCGAAGCCCGGCGGCGGCCAGCACGATGGCGTCGAGCCTTTCGGCCGGATCGTCCAGCTTTTTCAGTCGGGTATCCACGTTGCCCCGCAGGGGGACGATTTCGATGTCGGGGCGTGCACAGCGCAGCTGGGCCGCCCGCCTCAGACTGCTGGTGCCGATGCGGGCCGCGCGCGGCAAACGGTCAAAGGGCGTGTCATGAGCGGCGACCAGGGCATCGGCCGGATCTTCACGGGCGGGAATCGGACCGATGCAAAGCCCTGGCGGCAGCTCGGCCGGCATGTCCTTCATGCTGTGAACGGCCAGATCGATGCGGCCCGCCGCAAGCGCTTCTTCGATTTCCTTGACGAAAAGACCCTTGCCGCCGACCGCGGCCAGGGGAACATCCAGGATTTTATCGCCCTTGGTGGTGATGGTGACGAGCTGGATCGAGAGCAGCGGATCGTGTTTCAGCAGTTCCGCCTGAACCCAGTTGGCCTGCCACAGCGCCAGGGCGCTTTTTCTGGTTCCGATCCTCAATACAGTGTTCATTATCAGTGGCCGCAGCTCGAGCAGCTGGTGGCCGAGCAACCACTGCATGACGAGCCGGCCGACTTGGACACCGTCTGCCCGCCGCCGCCCTTGCTGACGAAGCCGCAGGTCGACATCAGGCGGCAGACATCGGCGCTGTGGCAGGCCGGACAGTCCGGTTTTTCGTCACCCAGCACCAAGCGTTCGAAATCTTCGTTGCATTTCAGGCAGTGATATTCGTAAATCGGCATGGTGGTTTCTCCTTGCGCGCGATGCTGCCGTGCGGTCATAAAAAGCAAAATCGTTATCTTAATCCAGCCGCAAAAAAAATCAAGGTTCTATTTTTTTTAAATCACAAGACCTTTTTCAACCAGCGTCCGGTATGGGACGCCGGGCAGCGGGCGATGTCCTCGGGCCGGCCGCAGGCCACCACGAAGCCCCCCCCGTCGCCGCCTTCCGGGCCCAGGTCGATGAGGTAATCGGCCGTTTTAATCACGTCCAGGTTGTGCTCGATGACCACCACCGTGTTGCCGGCCTCCACCAGGCGGTTGAGGACCTCGAGCAGTTTGCGGATATCGTCGACATGCAGGCCGGTGGTGGGCTCGTCCATGATGTAAACGGTTCTGCCGGTGCCTTTCCTGCTCAATTCGCGCGCGAGCTTCACCCGCTGGGCCTCCCCGCCCGAAAGGGTGGTGGCCTGCTGGCCGATCTGCACATACCCCAACCCGACATCGGCCAGTGTCTGCAGTTTGGCGCGGATGTTGCCGATCCGGTCGAAAAAGGCCAGGGCCTGGTTGACGGTCATTTTCAGGACCTCGGCGATATTTTTGCCCTTGTAGCGGATTTCGAGGGTCTCGCGGTTGTAGCGCCGGCCGCGGCAGACGTCGCAGGTTACGTAGACATCCGGCAAAAAATGCATTTCGATCCTGACGATGCCGTCTCCGCCGCAGGCTTCGCAGCGGCCGCCCTTGACGTTGAAGCTGAACCGGCCCGGTTTGTAGCCCCTGACCCGCGCCTCCGGCGTGCGGGCGAAAAGGTCGCGGATATGGTTGAAAACACCGGTGTAGGTGCCCGGGTTGGAGCGCGGTGTCTTGCCGATCGGCGACTGGTCGATGTTGACGACCTTGTCGACCTGCTCCAGTCCTTCGACCGCCCGGTGAGCCCCGGCCGGGATGCGGGCGCGGTAAATCCTCTGGGCCAGGACGTGATGGAGCGTCTCCAGGACCAGGGTCGATTTTCCCGAGCCGGAAACGCCGGTCACACAGATGAGCGTGCCGAGCGGGAAAGACGCATCGATGTTCTTGAGGTTGTGGGCCGAAGCGCCCCTGATGAGGATTTCACGGCCGTTGCCGGTGCGGCGTTGCAACGGCACCGCGATCCGCTTGCGGCCGGAGAGATACTGGCCGGTCAGAGAAATGCCGTCGGCCAGCAGCCGGTCGGGGGGGCCGGCAAATACCACCCGGCCGCCGTTGACGCCGGCGGCCGGCCCCATGTCGACCACGTAGTCCGCCGTGCGGATGGTCTCCTCGTCGTGCTCGACCACCAAGACGGTGTTGCCCAGATCGCGCATCTGCATCAGGGTCTGGAGCAGGCGGCGGTTGTCGCGCTGGTGAAGGCCGATGCTCGGCTCGTCGAGCACGTAAAGGACCCCGGTCAATTTCGAGCCGATCTGGGTGGCGAGCCGGATGCGCTGGCTTTCACCGCCGGAAAGAGTGGCCGCGGGCCTATCCAGGGTCAGATAGGAAAGCCCCACGTTGTCCAGAAAACCGAGGCGCTCGTCGATTTCCTTCAGGATGCGTTCGGCAATCACCGCGCGCTGGCCTTCCAGCACGAGTCCGGCCCTGAAAGATTGCACCTGGGCGATCGGCAGGGCGGTGATCTCGTGAATGGCAAGCCCGCCGACCTTGACCGAGCGGCTTTCGCGGTTGAGTTTCGTCCCGCCGCATTCCGGGCAGGGCTTGAAATTCATGAAAAGCTTGATTTCTTCTCGGACCGCGAAAGAATCGGTCTCCGCGTAGCGGCGCTGCAATTTCGGGATGATGCCCTCGAACGGCTTCTTATAAGTGTAGCGGCGCTCGCCGCGTTCGAAATAAAACGGGATCAGCTCCTGATTTGTTCCCTGCATCAGCACCTTTTTAAAGTGTTCCGGCAGGTCTTTATAGGGCGTGTAGATGTCGACCCCGTAATGGCGGGTCAGGGCATCCAGGAATTCAATGAACTGCATGGTGTTGCGGTTGGCCCAGATCGCGACCGCCCCCTCCCGCAGCGACAGCTCCGGGTTCGGCACGATGAGTTCCGGATCGAATTCGGTGGTGGTCCCCAGGCCGTCGCAGCGGGGGCAGGCGCCCTGGGGAGAATTGAACGAAAAGCTGGCGGGGGTGAATTCGCCGTAATCGATGTCGCAGCGCAGGCAGGTGGCCTTTTCACTGAAGCGGATCGGGCCCTGGCCCGGCATGTCCACGGTCACCTTGCCTTCCGAGAGCGCCAGGGCGAGTTCCAGCGAATCGGCCAGGCGGTTGTGGATTTTGTCCGTGACCACCAGGCGATCGACCACGACCGCGATGCTGTGGGGTTTGCGCTTGTCGAGCGCGGCGACCGTCTCGATTTCGAGGATTTCACCGTCGATGCGCACCCGCGCGAAACCGTCTTTGCGCAGTCGTTTGAGAAGTTTTTCGTGCGCGCCTTTCTGGTTCTCGACCAGCGGCGCCAGGATAATGAGGCGCGTTCCGGCGGGTTGGGTCAGAATCCGATCCACAATCTGGTCGATGGATTGGGCCGTGACCGGTTCGCCGCAGCGATAGCAATGGGCCGTGCCGACGCGGGCGAAAAGCAGCCGCAGGTAATCATAGATTTCGGTGACGGTGCCGACCGTGGAACGCGGGTTGTGGCTGGCGGTCTTTTGTTCGATGGCGATGGCCGGTGACAGTCCCTCGATCAGGTCGACCGCGGGCTTTTCCATGCGTTCGAGGAACTGACGGGCGTAGGTCGAAAGAGATTCCACGTACCGCCGCTGGCCCTCGGCATACAGGGTGTCGAAGGCCAGGCTCGATTTGCCCGAGCCCGACAGCCCGGTGATGACGATCAGCCGGTTGCGCGGCAAATCGAGATCGACATTTTTTAAATTGTGCACCCGTGCGCCACGAATGACAATCTGGTTGTGCGCGTCCATCGCTGCGGTCCGTGTTGTTGACGGTAAACTTCAAACATACTACAGGTCTTTGCGGCTTTTTCAAACTGCAGACGTCAAGATAATGATTTTGGCGGTGGTGTCGGTCATTGGCGTATGACGCGAGAGCCTGCGCCCGCCCATGGTTAAGCCAAAGACCTTATCTGAAAAGGCCATAAAAACCAGGCTTGCGGCCGGATCGATCCCGCCGGGGCGAGGGAGGGTGTTTCGAAGCGCCGATTTTATGAAAATTAGAGAAAAATGGTAAAAAAAGGAGAAATTCAAAGATTGCTTTTTTGTATGCGCCGGCCGGCCAACGGGCGATATGCTTAGAATGCTTGAATAAAATCCTAACATAAAAAATATCCGTGTTTCAGGGCTGTTGGCGGGTTAATCTTATAAAATAGCAGGGATACCATTAAGTTATAAATTGTTTATAAACGTTTTGGGTTCAGAACCCAAACACCGACCATTCGGATTGACACCCTGCCCGCAAAGACGTTAAGACTCGCATATCAAATTTACCGGCACCTCAAAATTGAAGATAAATCGCCCCCATCGTTTGAAACCGACTTTTTTTAACATAATTAACTTTGACATAACAGTATCTTAGTCACCATTTCTTTAACAATTATCTAACATATCAGAGTGCCGTACTTTATGGAAACCGTCTGGAGCCAGGTTAAAACTGCGATCAAGGACAAAATTCCCGGTCACAGTTTTCGGATGTGGATCGAGCCGATCAGGTGTTTCCTGGACGAGGCCGGCTGCCTCGTGCTGGCCTGCCCCAATTTTTTCTCCAAGAAGCGGGTTCAGGAAAACTACGGACCCTTTATCATGGAAGAGTTCCAGAAGGCCCTGGGCCGGAATTGCACCATCACCTTCCTGGTCGCCAACGGTAACGGCAACCGCACGGCCGCAGCGGAATTCAGCCGGCAGTTGAGCCTGCCGGACCTCACGGTCCGGCCCCACGGCGGGCGCCTGCTGCGCAAGGACTTTACCTTTGAATGCTTCGTGGTGGGCGGCAATAACGACTTCGCCTATTCGGCGGCCCTGTCTTTGGCCTCCCGCAAGGCGGCGCTGCAGAACTCCCTTTTTCTGCTGTCCAACACCGGGATGGGCAAAAGCCATTTGACCCAGGCGATCGGTCATCACATCCTGACCCAGTTTCCCGGCGAACGCGTTTTTTACATGACGGCCGAGGATTTCAGCAACGAGATGGTCCAGGCCTACCGCAACGATTCGATCGACAAGTTCAAGGGCAAGTACCGCAACGACTGTGACGTGCTGCTGCTCGAGGACGTCCACCATCTGAGCGGCAAGGAACGCACCCAGGTGGAATTGTCCCTGACGCTCGACTCGCTGTTCGAAGCCGAAAAAAAGATCATTTTTTCAAGCTGCTATCGTCCCGGTGAAATTCCCAAACTCAACGACAAGCTGCGCTCGTGCCTGTCGGGCAGCCTGATTTCGGACATCGAGGCCCCGAACTTTCGGACCCGGGTGCGCATCCTGCAGCGCAAGGCCATGCTCAAGGGCACGCCCATACCGGAAAAAATCATTCACTATCTGGCCTCCGAGCTGACCGACGACGTGCGCCAGCTGGAAAGCGGCCTGATCGGCGTCACGGCCAAGGCCTCGCTGCTCGGCTGTCCCATCGATCTGCCGCTGGCGGAAAGCGTCGTCAAGAATATCGTCCGCCAGAAAAACACCATCACCATCGACGTTATCAAGAAACTGGTCTGCAAGCACTACAACATCTCGGCCGCCGAGATCGATTCGCGCTCCCGCAAGCAGAATCTCGTCCGGCCGCGCCAGATTGCGATGTACCTGGCGCGAAACTTCACCGATTCGCCGCTCCAGACGATCGGCCGCAGTTTCAACCGCTATCACGCCACCGTTCTGCACGCCGTCAACTGTATCGAAAAAGGCCTGAAAGAAAACGGCGCCGTCCAGAAACAGGTCGAGTTCTTCCGCCAGAAGCTCCATTCGGGAAAGTTCTAACCCAGCAGCGCCAGCATCCGGTCGTGAATGCGGCCGTTGGTGGCCAGAATTTCGCGGCTTTCGGGGACGTAGGGGCGGTTGGAGAAATCGGTTATCCGGGCGCCGGCCTCGCGTGCGATCAGCATGCCGGCCGCGGTGTCCCAGGGCTTCAGGTTCTCCTCCCAGAATCCTTCGAAACGGCCGCAGGCCACGTGGCACAGGTCGAGGGCCGCGGAACCGAGCCGGCGAACGCCCTGCGCCGCCGCCAGGCAGCGGGCAAAGCGGGACACGAACGGGGCCGGGTCCTCGCGCACGTCATACGGAAAACCGGTCACCAGCAGGCTGTCCGTGAGCGTAGGGACCTCCGAGACGCGGATGGGATGCCGGTTGCACTTGGCGCCGCGGCCGGCGGTGGCCGTGAAGAGTTCACCCGTCACGGGGTTGAGCACGATGCCCACCACGACGGCATTGTCCACCGCGAAGGCGATCGAGACCGCGTACAGGCCGATCCTGTGAGCGTAGTTGGTCGTTCCGTCCAGCGGGTCGATGATCCAGGTGCAGGTCTTCTCACCGTCCTCGCGGCCGCTCTCCTCGGCCAGGATGCCATGGTCGGGAAACCGGGCGCGGATCACTTCTAAAATACGCTTCTCGGCGGCGAGGTCGGCCTCGGTGACCAGGTCGATGATGCCTTTCTTGCGGACCCGGGAAATATGGCCGAACTTTTGCTGCAGAATGTCGGCGGCCTGGTAGGCGGCCTTGATGCCGACCCGCTTGATGTCCTCCATGTCCATGTCGTGCTCACGATCCATTAATTCATCTCTTTCTGCGGCGAGCCGTCTGCGGCGCCGGCGCGGTTTTCCCGGGCCGGTAAAAAATGTTTCTGCATCCGTTCGATCAGCGGCATGAGGGTTGCGGACGTCGTGGCCGAAACCGGAATTCCGTCCAGCCGGACGGCCAACCCGCGCACCCGTTCCCGATCGACCAGGTCCTGCTTGTTCAACACCCTTATGACCGCCAGCTTCTCGAGCTTCAGGTCGTTGAGGATGTTTTCCACCGCCTGGATCTGCTCCGGATGCCGCGGGTTGCTGATGTCGATGACGTGCAGCAGCAGGTCGGCGTTTTCGAGTTCCTCCAGGGTCGCCCGGAAGGCGGCCACCAGGTCCTGCGGCAAATCCCTTATGAAGCCCACCGTGTCGGTGATGATCACCTCGATGTCGCGCGGGAATCTCAGCCGCCGGCTGGAGGGGTCCAGGGTGGCGAAGAGCCTGTTTTCGACCAGTTCGCTGCTCTTGGTCAGGGTGTTCAACAGCGTCGACTTGCCGGCATTGGTGTAGCCCACGATCGAAATGATCGGCAGCCGCTTCTTGCTGCGCCGGGCACGCTGCTGCTTGCGCTGGCGGCGGACCAGAACCAGGGCCTTTTCCAGCTGGGCGATCCGGTCGCGCACCCGCCGGCGATTGATCTCCAGCTTGGTCTCGCCGGGTCCGCGCCCGCCGATGCCGCCGGTCAGGCGCGACATGGCCGTATTCTTGACGATCAGCCGCGGCAGCATGTACTTCAACTGCGCCAGCTCCACCTGGAGCTTGCCTTCGCGCGAGAGGGCGCGCTGGGCGAAAATATCCAGGATCAGCATCGTGCGGTCGATGACCTTGATATCGACCCGATCGGTAATCGAGCGGATTTGAGAAGGGTTCAAATCCTGGTCGAAGACGATCAGGGTGGCCCCGCGGTTGAGCGCCGTCAGGGTCAGCTCCTCCACCTTCCCGCGGCCCAGCAGGAAACGGGCATCGGCCTGTTGACGATGCTGGAGGAGGGCATCGACCACCTCGATGCCGCTGGAGGCCGCCAGCTCCTCGAGTTCGGCCAGCGAGTCGCGGGCCATGCGGCCGGGGGCGCCGGTGACGCTGACCAGCAGGGCGCGCTCCCTGCCCCGCGCGGCGCGGTGCAGCGCGCGCAGCTGGCCCAGTTCTTCCTCCAGGGCCTTTATCAGGCCGAGGCAGTCGATATCGATCGCATTGGCCGCCAGGGGGGCCAGCAGCCGCCAGGGGGTCTCGGCCGGGGCGCCGGGAAGGATATGGGCCAGGTGGACGCGCGGCAGTTCGGTTTCCGCGACGGCCGTGACGATCCCCATCAAATCGAGCCTGAGCAGGGCCAGGTCGGTCAGGTCGTCCTTGGACGGCGGTTCGCCGTTCAGGTGGGTGTGCAAACACCGCAGGCCGCGCAGGCGGCCGGGCGCGGCGCGGTATTCGCCAAGGTCGGGGATGACGATTTTGCGATGATCGCCGACGATGACGGTGACGATCCGGCCGCCGCGGTCGATGAGAAGGCCGATCTGACGCCGGCTTTCGTTGGACAGGCTGCTCAGTTCGCGCGCCAGTTCGAAGGAGATGACCTGATCGGGAGAGACCCGGCGCCGGTAGAGCTTTTCGAGCCGCCGCGTCTGGTTCGCCTTGAGGCCGCCGGTGTTGCCGTGGAGCCGTTTCATGGCCGTGCCGCCGCCTTATCCGGGAAACGGGACGATGTTGTCCTGGCTGGCCGGGTTTTCGAAGCGGGTGTAGGCATTCAGAAATACCAACGGCACCGTGCCGATCGGCCCGTTGCGCTGTTTGGAAATAATGATCTCGGCCTTGCCCTTGTTCGGGTTGTTTTCGTCCTTGTTGTAGACTTCGTCACGGTAGATGAAGGCCACGACATCGGCGTCCTGTTCCAGGGCGCCGGATTCCCGCAGGTCCGAGAGCTGCGGCCGCTTGTCGCTGCGCTGTTCGAGCATCCGGTTGAGCTGGGACAGGGCCACGACCGGCAGGCTGAGTTCCTTGGCCAGGGCCTTCAAGGCCCTGGATATCTCGGAGATTTCCAGTTCCCGCCGTTCCGCCGACCGCCGGCCCTGCATCAGCTGCAGGTAGTCGATGATCACCAGCCCGATGTTTTTGTCGAGTTTCAACCGGCGCGCCTTGGCCCGTATTTCCATGGCGGTCAGCACGGGCGAATCGTCGATGAAAATAGGGGCGTTGGTCAGGGTGCCGGCCGCTTCGGTAATCTGCTGCCAGTGCTCCTGGCTGATGAACCCGGTGCGCAGCCGGGTCGAGTCGAGCCGGGCTTCGCTGCTGAGCATGCGCATCGACAGCTGTTCCTTGGACATTTCCAGGGAGAAGATCGCGACCGGCACGCCGGCATCGATTGCGGCGTTGCGGGCGACGTTCAGCGCGAAGGCCGTTTTTCCCATCCCGGGCCGGGCGGCCAGGATGATCAAATCGGATTTCTGAAACCCCGAGGTTTTGTGGTCCAAAAGGGTGAAGCCGGTGGTGACCCCGGTGATCAGGGATTTGTTCCCCTGCCGCTCCTCGAGCATGTCGATGTTGTTCACGATCAACTTGCTTAAGGGGTGAAAGGACTGGTGGGCCTTGTTTTCGGTTATTTCGAAGACCGATGCCTCGGCGAAGTCGATCACCTCATCGACCTCGTCACGGTCCTCGTAGCAGCGGCGGGTGATGTCGGCCGCTTTGCGGATCAGGCTCCGCAGGCTGGCCTTGTCGTGCACGATTTTGGCGTAGTGCGGGGCGTTGACGGCCAGGGGCACCGTATCGACCAGGCGCGCCAGATAGGCGGGACCGCCGACCAGGTCGAGCTGGCCGAGTTGTTTCAGATGGTTGGAGAGCGTCACCAGGTCGATCGGTTCGTTGCGGCCGAAAAGTTCGGTCATGGCGGCGAAAATTTTCTGGTGGGCGGTCTTGTAAAAATCATCGGCGGCCAGGATTTCGAGAACATCCAGCAGGGTGTGGTTGTCCACCAGGATCGCGCTGATAAGCGATTCCTCGGCCGCGATGTTTTGCGGCGGCAGATGGACCAGGGAAGGGTCTGTTTCTTTGACAAGGGATCTCTCGGGCATGGAGGCGGACCTGCTGTCGGGCGGTGATCTCGAATTGATGTGAAAGAAGGACGGCCCGTGTGCATGTGCACAATGTCGGGTGCCGCCCCGGATGCCACCACCCATCCCGTACCGGCGGCGCTGCCGGGGTACAGCTGACGATGACAAAGAGTTTTCTTGAAAAATTCCGGCGCCGGCCGGGCCCCAGGCTCCCCGGGCCCCTCGACGGGCCGGCCGCACACCGGCCCGGTCGGACAATCAGGCCGTGATCAGCGTCCTTGAGCGGGGGTTGCGGCGACACGCCGGTCCCGCCGCCCCTCGTTGCGGTCATTGCGGGCCGGATACTCGAAAAAGTCACCGGAGCCCTTTTTCGGACGCTTCCCGCTTCGGGGACCGGTTTCAGGATTCCGGAACGATTTCGACCGTGATTTCCGGCTCGACATCCTTGTAAACCCGGATCGGAACCATGTGGGTGCCGATCTGCTTGATCGGGTCGGTCAGCAGAACCATCCTTTTCTCGACCGTGATGCCCTGCTTTTCGAGGGCGTCCATGATGTCCCGCAGGGTGATCGACCCATAGAGCCGGTCTTCTTCACTGACCTTGGCCGGGATGGTCACCGTGACGCCGTGGAGTTTTTCGGCCATTTCCTCGGCAGTTTTCTTTTCGCGGGCGATCTGTACCTCGAATTTCGCTTTGACCTGTTCGAGTTGCTTGCGGTTCTGCGATGTCGCCATCAACGCCTTTTTTTGCGGGAGCAGGTAATTGCGGGCATAGCCCTTGGCCACATTGACTTCAGAGCCGATGATGCCAAGCGAATCGATTGTTTCCGTCAACAAGACCTTCATGTCATAAACCTCCAATAATCGGAAAGGTGCGGCCGGCGGCGTCGTCCGGGCACGGCGAATTTGATGCCGGCGGGGTCAGTTCTTTTTCTCGATCCCCAGTTTTCTGAAATTCAACCACATGTCGAAAAAACCAAGGCCCACGACGACCAGCAGAACGAGTTGCTGCAAAGCGATGAGACTGTACAAAACGATGCGCAGCAGGCGCGGAAAGCGCTTTTTTTCAAAGTAGAATGAAATGATGGCGATACCCTGAAAAAAATACACCGTCATCAGGACCAGCAGACCGTTGATGCCGAAAATTTTGACGGTGTGCCCGGGAACCATCAGCAAGAGGCCGCACCCGATCACGCTCCAAACCAGCGGTTCGGGCGCTTTCCACAGATCGAGGCGGCCAAAGTCCGGCGACGGCAGGTCGAAGCGTCTGAGCAGCGGCCGCGACAGCAGCAGGCTGGTCCACGACAAGAAGAGCGCCGCCGATGCCGCCAGGGCCGGAACGATGCGCACCAGAACGTACTGGATGCCGTCCAGGGCGTCCTTTATGGCGCCGATGGTGTCGGTCGGGACCCCCATGCTCTCGTAAAGTCGGAGCGAGGCTTCCAGGTTGGCGCGCACATAGCCGGCGGCCAGTTGACCGATGCCGAGCCCGGTCATGGTACTGTAGACCAAAACGATAAACAGGCCGGCCGCCAGGAGGGCGGCGCTGTTCAGCACGACCGTTTTTTCGACCGGCAGCCGCAGGGCAAACAGTTCGTAAAGGACGTAACCGCAGAGAACCAGCTCGAAAAAATAGAGCAGGTCGATCGAAAAACCGCCGAGCATCGGCACCAGCGTCAGGAGCGCGACAGCCGGCACCAGGCCGCCGCCGTACCGGCCGTGTTTGGCGCGGCTGAGCATCGTAGGCAGCGGAATGAGGACGGTGCAGAAGAACCCGAGGACCGGCGATCGAAGCGTCAAGACGAACAGGATGCTGGTGACGCCGATGCCGATCGCCATGTTCTTGAGTGTGTCGACGGAGCCGATCAGGGCCACGATCCTCTTCTCCGTGAGGCAGCCTGCGAAACGGATCGGCAGCCGCTGCTAATCCAGGCTGCCGACGAACGGCAGCAAGGCGATGGCACGGGCGCGCTTGATCGCCAAGGTCAGGGGCCGCTGGTGTTTGGAACAGGTCCCGGAGATGCGCCGCGGAATGATCTTTCCCCGTTCGGTGATGAAATATTTCAGGTTTTTCGAATCCTTGTAGTCGATCTGGAGGCTGCTGTCGGCGCAGAACCGGCAGACCTTGCGCCGGTGGTAGATTCTTTTTTTGCGCGCGCCGCCGCTGCGGGGTCTGTAGGGGGGTGCCATATCTTACTCCTCCTTGCCGGTTTCGGGTTCAGGCGATTCAGGTGTGACGGCCTCTGCCGGCTCCGTCTGCGCTTCGGCCTTGGCTTCCACGGCATCCGCGGGGGGGGATTTCTCGGCCGCCTGTGCCGCTGTCGCGGCTTCGGCCTTCTTCTTTTCACTCTCGGCGTGTTCGGCCTCGGCCTTGATCTTGTCGACGTCGGCCGCTTCATCGATCAACACGGTCAGATACTTCATGACCCGGTCGTCGATCCGGCAGAAACGTTCGATTTCATCGACGATGGTGCCGGTGCCGCAGAAATCGAAGCGGGTGTAAAACCCGCGGGGCTTTTTCTTGATTTCATAGGCCAGCTTGCGGCTGCCCCAATCGTCGCGCAGCACCAGAAAGCCATTTCCCTGGGAAATGGTGTCACTGATGCGCTCGTAAACCGGCGTCCGTCCGTCCTCGGAAATATCCGGATCCAGGATGATGATCGTTTCGTACCTGCGCATGCGTCAAACTCCTCCTCGTGGCTGTAAAGCCCCGGGTCGCGCCCGGAGCAAGGATGAACCGGCGGTGGCCCGCCGGATGGAAAATTTTTTTGATACCACCGTTAACCGGACAATGTCAAGACGATTCTGGAAATCGGGTTTGCCGTCAAGGCCGGCCGCTCCGGCGACCGGCGGCTGGCCGCGTGTGCGGGGCCGACCGGCGCGCCGGGCTTTCTTTTTGTGTTGCTTTTCAGAGAAAATAATTTAAGCTTAGATCGAATTGTTTTTCGCATCGCGTCCGGATGGAACCTAAAGGGGCCTCGATGCCGAGGGCCCGGAAAAAAATATCGTCGCGGTCACACCTTTTACCGGCTGGAGGGATACAATGAAAAACGTGCGCCACGGGTTTGCCATATTTTTCGCCGTTGTTACCATGACTGCACTGATCGCTGGTGCCGCGCCGCCGGCCGCCGCCGAAGTGAGCGCACAGCAGGGCCTCGTGGATGCGGCCCTGGTGACGTTCAACAATTTCATGCGGGCGGAGAGCATGACCTGGCTGCGCGACCACCTGCACGAAGCCAGGGGCCTGCTGATCATTCCCAACCTGCTCAGAGGCGGATTCATTCTCGGGGGCTCCGGCGGCCGCGGGGTGCTGCTCGTCAGGGATGCCAAGGGGCAATGGAGCCCGCCGGCTTACTACAGCCTCGGGTCGGTGAATTTCGGGCTGCTGATCGGCGGAGAGGCCGCCGAAGTGCTGATGGTGATCCGCACCCAGGCCGCCGTGGACAAACTGCTGGCCTCTTCCTCCTTCAAGCTCGGAGGGGACCTGGCCATTACGGTCGGACCGTTCGGCGGCGGGGCGAAGACCAACATCATGGCCGATATTTATTCGTTTGCCCTCTCCAGGGGCCTGTATGTCGGCGTCTCCCTGGAAGGCGCAATCGTCGCGACCCGCGACGAATGGAACGCCGCCTACTACGGCGGGGCCGTGTCACCGGCCGAAATACTCATCCTGAATTCCGTCAGCAACCCGGGCGCGGAAAACCTGCGGCAGGCCATCGCTCAGGCGGCCGTGGTCAGATAACGCCTGCTGCCGCTGTGCGCTTTTTTTCCCCACCGATTACCATTTACTTCCCATGTCTGCTATAATCATAGTCCTGACGGCGGCGGCCAAGGGGGCCTGGGCCGTCGATCGAGTTGAATCGCCGTCCACAAACCGCGAGGTGGCATGCTGAATGAACTGGACGAGATCCTGGAAAAGGACGAGCGCAAGGACTTCAGGGAGTATATCGCCCTGCTGATCAACCAGGAGCAGCAGTTTTTCCTGCGCAACGAGATTCTCTGCCACTGGCGCGGGTATTGCGACGCGAAGAATAAACCGCCGCATTTCGAGGACACCTCTTCCATTTCCGCATTTCTTAAAAAAGTTCAGGAACTTTTCATTCTCGAAGATCGCATCGTCATCCTGCACCGCTTCGAGATCGCCCGCTACCGGTATTATCTTCTGGGGTGCGACGGGGATTTCATGGAAGAAATCGACCGGCGGTCTTTCCTGGACTTGAAGGACCGCTACGTTCTGGCGGGCCGAGGCGCGGGCACCCACCTGCACCTCGATTTCGTTCCGTTCTACGATTATTCACCCTCGATCCGCGACACCCGGACCATCGGCAACGGCATCCGGTTCCTCAACCGCTACCTGTGCAGCAGCATCTTCAGCCGGCCGGACGAATGGAACACCAAGCTGTTCGATTTCATCAAGCTTCACAATCACAACGGGCGCCAGCTGCTGGTCAACGGCGCCGTGATCAAGGATTTCGAGACCTTTTTCAGCACGCTCGAGCGCACCGTCAAGCGCCTCAAGGGCCGCCCGGCCGAAACCCCCTTCGCCGCGGTTGAATCCGAGCTGCAGCAGCGCGGTCTCGAGGTCGGCTGGGGCGACACGGTCGGGCGCATCCTCGAGACCATGCAGCTGCTGATCGATCTGCTCGGCGAGCCGAGCGTGTCGCTGATGGAACAGTTCATTTCGCGGGTGCCGATGCCGCTGATCTCCAAGATCGCCATCGTGTCGCCGCACGGCTGGTTCGGCCAGACCAACGTGCTCGGCAAGCCCGACACCGGCGGCCAGGTGATTTACATTCTCGACCAGGTGCGGGCGCTCGAAAAGCACCTGCGCGAGGAAATCCGTTTGACGGGACTGGCGGTGGAGCCCCAGATCATCGTTGTGACGCGCCTGATTCCCGATGCGGGCGACACCACCTGCGGGCAGCGCCGGGAGAAGATTTTTCAAACCCGCAACGGGTGGATCCTGCGCGTTCCTTTCCGCGACAAGGATTACACCGTCGTGCCGCACTGGATTTCCCGTTTCAAGATCTGGCCCTATCTCGAGGATTTCGCGGCCGACGCGGCCACGGAACTCAGCGGCGAGTTCGAGGGCCGGCCCGATCTGATCATCGGCAATTATTCGGACGGCAACCTGGTGGCCACGCTGCTCTCCGACAAGTTCGACGTGATCCAGTGCACGATCGCCCACGCGCTTGAAAAAACCAAGTATCTCTTCTCGGACATGTACTGGTTCGACAAGGAGGACGACTATCACTTCTCGCTGCAGTTTTCGGCCGACATGCTCTCGATGAACAAGTCGGATTTCATCATCACCAGCACCCACCAGGAGATTATCGGCACCGAAGACACCATGGGCCAATACGAATCCTACCAGTCGTTCAGCCTGCCCGGCCTCTACCAGGTGCAAAGCGGCATCAACCTCTTTGCGCCCAAGTTCAACGTGATTCCGCCGGGGGTCGACGAAAACCTCTATTTCCCGTACACCGAGACGGAAAAACGGCTCGATGCCCAGCGGCGTTTCTGGCACGACCGGCTGCTGGGCGAGCGCGGCGCGGATGTTTTCGGCACTCTGAAAGACCCGGACAAACCGGCGCTGTTCACCATGGCGCGTTTCGACAAAATCAAGAACATCACCGGTCTGATCGAGGCTTTCGGGATGAGCCGCCGGCTCAGGGAGCACTACAACCTGATTTTTGCCGCCGGCACCATCGATGCCGAAGCCTCGCAGGATGCCGAGGAGCGCGAGGAAATCGCGAAGGCCTACCGCCTGATCGAGCGCTACGCGCTGACGGATTGCCTGCGCTGGCTGCCGAGCATCAGCAAGCCCGAGACCGGCGAGGTGTATCGCATCATCGCCGACAACGGCGGGATTTTCGTGCAGCCGGCGTTTTTCGAGGCCTTCGGGCTGACCATCCTGGAAGCGATGGCCTCGGGCCTGCCGACTTTCGGGCCCCAGTTCGGCGGTCCGCTGGAAATCATCGAGCCCGGGGTGAGCGGGCTGCTGCTCAACACCAGCAAGCCAGAGTTCATCGCCGCCGCCCTGGAGGAATTCCTCGACGGCTGCCAGGCCGATCCCGGCAACTGGGAGAGGCTGTCGGTCAACGGCATCCGCCGGGTCCGGGATCATTTCAACTGGCACCTGTACAGCCGGCGGCTGATCAACCTGTCCAAACTCTACGGCTTCTGGCGCTATTCGGTGTCGGGCAAGGGCAAGGTCGGGCTGGACCGCTACTGCGACGCCCTGTACCACTTCCTGATCCGGGAGCGCGCCCGGCAGATGGCCGGATAGCGGTTGGTTCTGAAACCGGTGCCGGCGGCAGAAAACAGATCGCCGAGCCGCCCCCCGGCGCCGCATCTTATCGATCGGGCGCGTCGGGGCGCGGGACGTCTTTTTCAGAGTAGTAATAATCGTAGCGGGAGAGAATGTCGCGGGTGAAGTTCCAGGCCTCGTTGTAGGACAATCCGCTGGCTTCCGGGATGATGATCTTGACGTAGAGCTTTTCCTGCAGGCGGTCTCTGAGCCTATCGAGCCGGGTTTCCAGTTCCGCGCGCGTGACGGGCTCGTACCCCTGGTCCCCGGGCCCGCTGAAGAGGATGCGGACCCGGCCGTCCTGACGGGAGTACTGCACGGTGACGACTTCCTTGCCCAGTGCGCTGCGCGCCGGGCGGATGAGGCGCTGGTATTTGTCTTCGAGCACCAGGTAGTCCTTGCGCTGCCTGGCCAGGGAGAGTTCCAGGTCTGTCTTCTCCGCCCCCAGGGCGACGATCAGGTCTTCCTTTTCCCCCAGACGCTCCATCAGGGCCGCGAACTTGCGGTTGAATTCCTCGATCTGACGCTCGGTCTCGGCGCTGATCGCCTTCAGCCGTTCCTCATAACCGGTGGCGAGGGCCTGTTTTTCAGATTCGGTGGCCGCCAGCCGGCGCTTCAACTCCTCGGCCTCGGCTTCGATCGCGGCCGTATTTTTCTGCAGCGCGGTAATCAGGGCCACCTTGGCCTCGAGCGTGCTCTGCACCACCTTGTTCTCGTCGCCGAGCAGGATGATTTCCATCTGCCGCGCGCGCAACTTCTCCTCCAAATTGGTGATCACGACCTTCAGGGCGTCACGCTCGCCGCGGGTCTCCGCCAGCATCGACTCGAGCTGCCGCTCCTCGCCCTGACTCAGGACCAACTCGCGGGCCAGGTCGGCGTTTTTTATGATGACCACGACCATGGTGAGCATGAAAATCATCAGGATCACGGTCATGATGTCCGTGAAGCTGGGCCAGATGGAGATATCGGACATCTGGCGGCGATGATTCTGCCGCAGATCGATGAAATTTTCGAAGTTGTGCATCTTTTCAGCCGTCTATGGTGGCGGCGGGTCTTTCAACCGGAAGCCGTCTTTGAGCACCGTCTCGATTTTCAGCAGTTGGTCGAGGAGCTGCCGGCCCTGTTCGGCCTGGCTGTCCTGGCGGTTGGCAAGGGCCGCGAACTGCGACAGGAAGGCGCGGTTGTATTTGTTGAGGCCGGTCAGGGAGGTGCGGATGACATCGGTGCCGGCCTTCATGTCCTCGACCAGCAGCTGCAGCTCCGAGACCAGCCGCTCGGTTTTGTAGTTGACCGCCTCGGAATCGAAGGCGAATTCCGGGATGATGTGCAGCAGCACGGCTTCTTCGACCCGGCTGAGGACATAGGTTTCGAGGTCCGCCAGGCGCTGGTAGAAGAAGGTGAACACGAAGAAACAGACGATGGCGGTGGCCGTGGTGTTCAGGGCCGTGTTCATGCCCAGCAGCATCACCCCCATGCCCTCGCCGGCGGCGTTGCTGCGCAGGACCGCCGTGGCCCCGATCAGGGCGTAGATCAGCGAGACGATCGTGCCGAAGACGCCGGTCAGGATGAGCACGTTGTTGACGAACTTGGGGTAGGACAGGTTCAGGGATTCTTCGGCGACCGTGATGGCGGCGATCGCGCCGTGATTGATCGGTACCTGGCGCTCGTGCAGGCTTTTGATGGTGGCGTAGCGCCGGCCGATGAGCGAGGTTGCGGCCAGCTCTTCGGGTGCAAAGCGGCGGGTCTCCTTATCGTGTACAAACGACGCGACCTGCTGCTCCTCGCGGCCCAGATGGGCGACGGCCCTGACCAATTGAATCAGGCCGGTGAAGAAGAGCAGCAGGATGAACCCGTTGAGAACGACCGTTTTCGTGTCGACCAGGTAAACTCTGCTAAACAGGTCCTGGTGCCGCACGGCCAGGGCGGCCAGCGCGCCGACGACCACCAGCAGGGTGAGCAGCATGTGAATCAATGCGCGTCCGCTTCGGGTGCGGGTGAATGTCATCGGCAGCCTCCCGTGGCCGTCGGGCACACGAACCGCGGCAGCGAGTTTGTTTTCAGCGTGCCCTGGCCGCTTTTTGGTTTATGGCTCTCAGTGAAAAAACTATCCGACTTTTTCCAGTATTAGTCAAGGCCGTTAGCGCCACCGATTTGGGAATCGGTGGCGTCGATCCGGTGAGTCAATCTCGATGTCAAACGACCGATCCGGTCTTGGTTACCTCCCCACAGGACAGGAAAGTTCGCATTTACGGCAGTATTTGATAATTTTGACCGGTTCATCGAAACCTTCAACGATTTGCTTCCTGGCCATATCGTTGTCCAGCTCCATCTGAACATTGCACGTTGGACGGGAATAGACGCCGCTCCGTCCCGGGAGTCGTTTTTGACCGTAGTCTTCCGTTTTATAGATCTGGTTGCTGAAGGCGCCTTGGGGGCAGGCTCGCCGGCAGGGCGCATCGCACCCTTCGCATGGGTCGAAGCCAAGGGGCCCGGTCGAGGGAACAGCGACATCCAATGTGAGGGCGCGCAGCCTTACCCGGGGACCATACTCCGGGGTTACCAGGATATTGTTCTTACCGATACAACCCAAGCCGGCCAGAACCGAGGCATCCTTTAGGAATGTGCCGCCTTTTTCAATGTGGTATGGAAGATGAAAGGTTTTTATACCATAGGTATCCGGGATCCAGGTGCACAGCTGCTGCACTACGTTGGCTAAAATGCGGTTCCCGGGCGGATCCACACGACCGAACCACCAATCCAATTCCGGTTTGGCAGCCGGATGTTCGACCGCGATCACCAGGACGCTTTCGGCACCCTCTGGCCAGGCTACTTCCCCCGGTTTGAGGCCCGAGGCGCTCTTCCGGGCCCCGATACCGTCACCGGCACCAGGCATTTTCGGGGCAAAGGTGAAAGACGGAGCGGTTTTTAAATTATCCACAAGAGCAAAACCTGCCAGCGTTGCACCCAATTCTTTGGCCATTTTTATGATGGCGGACGAAGTGTTCAATATCGTGCTGGTTTTCATTTTCAGTCCTTTTCGTCCATGAGATCCTTTTTCTTTCAAAAAGAAGTCATTGCCTCAGGCCGATTTCTTGATTTTATCCGAAGGCAAGGCAATGGTTCTGTTCTGAAGCAGTTCGGAATAGTCTTCCCGGAGCCATTTCATTAAAGACACCACCATCAGTATGAGAACCGGCATCAGCGGCAGGGCCACAATGATGGACGAGAGCTGCACCGCCTTCAACGCGCCGGTGGAAAGAAGGCCCACGGCAAACAAGCCCAGGATGATACCCCACAGGGTGCGGTTCCAACGTGGCGGCTCCTCCGTTCCAGAGATCACACGCGTGACCTGTGAGGACAGCGTGTAGGCCGCGGAGTTGAGGGTCGTGGCCAGGAAGATGAAACAAAGCAGGGTAAACACGGGAATAAAAAGGTATTTTGACCCGGGAATAGAGTCTAATATGGCGACGATGGTTACATCGTTGGACCATCCGGACTGCTTCAGTATGCCATACACATCCAGAGTCCCGGATGTCTGCACATGGATCGCATAGCCGCCCCAGATGGCGAAAAAGACCCAACACCCCAGACTGCCGTAAACCAGTTCACCGAAAATTACCTGCCGAATGGTTCTTCCCCGCGAGATACGGGCCACAAACAGACCCATCATGGGGGCATAGGCGACCCACCAGGCCCAGTAGAATACCGTCCAGCCCTCCGGGAACCCGCCGTTGCTGATGGGGTCCGTCCAGAGGCTCAGTTTTATAAAGTCATTGAACATGAGGCCCAGGCTGTTGCACCAGGTATTCAGGATAAAGGTCGTCGGACCGATGATGAAGACATAAGCCAATAGAAAATAAGCGATGTAGGTGTTCAGGTCCGCCAGCTTGGCGATACCGGATTTCAAACCCGCCCAGACAGTGAAGGTGAATAGGGCGGTCCAGATGGAAAGAATAACCAGCTGCAGGCCAAAAGACATCGGCAAACCGGTCATCTTGCTCACCAGGCTGCTCACCAGCGGAACTGCCAGTCCCAGAGAAGTCCCGACGCCACCGATCATGGCGAAAATTACAACTGTGTCGATCAATTTACCGAAGAAGCCATCGGCATGGGCGCCAATCACGCCCCGGCAGGCGGCACTGAGCCGCAGTGCTGGAATTTTCTTGACATGAATGGCGTAGGAGATAGGAAAGGTGGGCAGGGCGTAAATGGCCCATGGCGTAATCCCCCAATGAAATTGGCCGTACATTCCGGCCAGTTCGCCGATTATTCCTTTCTGACTATTGGGATCGAAATGCAGGATACTGGTGTTCATGTAATAAACCGGCTCGATGAAGGCCCAGTAAACGATGGCGATCCCGATGCCGGCGCAAAAGATCATGGCCGCCCATGTGTAGGTGGAAAATTCCGGCTCGTCTTCGGGAGTCCCGAGCTTGATTGCCCCCCACCGACTGAAACCCAGCCAGATCAGGAAGACGACGCAAAAAAGGCCGAACAGTAAATAGAGCCATTTGAAGTTGTGTGTGATAAACGCGAAAATAGCGTCTACAGCCGCTTTCCCTTCCACGGGAAAGAGGGCGAGCAACAGGCCGGTCAAAGCCGTTACGATCACCCCGGGCCACATTAATGCGTAGTTGATTGATGATGTTTTCCCCGCCATGGTTTCCTCCTTTTCTCTGTTCAGGATGAGGTTCGGACATTGTGATTTGGGTCTCATGCCAATCAAAAAGATCCCCCGAACCCGGTGGTTGTAAGGTGATGCCGCGCAGGCATCGTTCGGGGTCTTCAGCAAATGGCGTGCCGGTGGTCGGAAACGTTACCGGTTCTGGATGGCGGATTTACGATTTGAGAGGTAACTTGTTTAAATCATGTTGGATATATATTGAGTAAAAGACGGCAGGTGTGGATCAAACTTAATGGCAAAAAATAATCACGTCAAAATTGTAAAAAACGTAAAAATAACTTTACACAAAAAAACAAATAAATTTTACTTAAAGGTCCCGTGAGCCTGTTCAGTGGCGAATATTCGAGAAAGGCTTGATTGATCCGGAAGCCCAAGCGGCTATTTAAACCGGAGGCCGTGTTTTTTCACCTTGTAATTCAGCAATTGACGGGAGATACCAAGCTTTCTGGCGGCTTCGGCCAAGTTTTCACCTGATTCGGCCAGGGCCTTATTAATATTGTCGATCTCCAGGCGTTTTTTCATTTCCTGGATGCTGATCTTGGGGGGGCAGGAAGCGGCAGACCGGGATGGTTTCGGTCCGATTTGCGGAAAATCTTCACTCGGGCTGGGAGACAAGAAAGGCAGGGCTGGTCGGTTTTCGGAGGCGTGTTGAAAACGGGCCAACTGGTCGAGATGGAAATTTAGGTGCTTAAGATTAATTAGTTTTTCATTGGGGCTGACCAGATTCACAGCGCCCTCGATCACGTTTTCCAGCTCCCGGACGTTGCCGGGCCAATTATAATTCCAAAAAAGATCCATCACCCGACTGGAAACACCAATCAGGTTTTTAGCCAGTGCGAGATTGTATTTGAGAAGGAAGTGTCGCACCAGCTCTTCGAGGTCCAGTTTGCGTTCCCGAAGAGGCGGTATCTTGATGGAAATAACCGCCAGGCGATAGAACAGGTCCATGCGGATGATCCCGCGGCGCACCGCCTCTTGAGGATCGATGTTCATGGAACTCATAATCTTGAGTTCGACCTTTATATTCTCCAGCGAACCGACCCGACGGACCTCGTTTTCCTGGAGCACCCGCAAGAGCTTGCCTTGAAGACCTATAGGCAGAGAGTTGATTTCGTCCAGAAAGATGGTGCCGTTGTTGGCCTTTTCGAACAGCCCGGCCCGGTCAACGGCCCCGGTGTAGGCTCCTTTGGAGGTGCCGAAGAGAATCCCTTCGATGAGGGTTTCGGGAATGGCGGCGCAGTTAATGGCGATATAATGCCGTTTCTTGCGGTAATAAAAATTATGGATGGACTGGGCGAAGAGTTCTTTGCCGACCCCAGTTTCCCCGCAGAGAAGAACATGCGACGGTGAATTAGCTGCCATTTTGGCCGTTTTTAAGGCATGGATAAACTCCGGGGCCGAACCGATGATGTTGGCAAAGGTGAATTGGGTTCCTTCGGCAAAGATCTCGTTATTTTTAGGCATCAAAAACGACGGGATGCTTCGCTCGAGGATATTGTAGTCCTTTACGAAGCAAATTGTTCCGATCATCTCCTTGGTGCGATTGTAAAGAGGAAACACGCTGTGGATGGTATTGCCCACGTTGGCCTTCTTGGATCGATAGGACAGGGCGTAGTTGATGATTGGCCGGCCGTGCTTGATGCAACGCATGCAGGTACTCGAGTCGTTATCGTATTCGTAGACGTCGGTGATCTTCTTGCCGAGGGCTTCACCGGGGTCTAGATTGTCGATCTTGGCCTGAGTCTCATTGTAGTACACCATCGTGCCATCCATATCGGTCATCAGAACACCCTGATCGAAATCGTCGAATAGCTCCAGGAAATCGATTTCCTCGAACTTGAGTCTCCCTTGCCAACGGTATTTATTCAACCCCATGACTAACCCCTGTTGATTTTGAATCCGGATAGATATGATAAGAAACGATATACTGAAAAGATGAGTAGTTTATGTGAACACAGGCAAAAAATTATCCGCATGACAATGAAAGAAAAGTGGCAAATCAGGTATACTCTATTGAGGAAACATAGCGATGTCAAAGTAAGTTTGCACCAGGGCAGAGAAGAAAACAACATCGCTGTGTGCGGATGCAAGATATTGTATAATCATTATTTTATTTGCGTGTTTCCGGGCGCGATGGTATGCGGTGAGGATCGCAATGTTAGATTATTCTATACCCTATTATCAAGGCACACGAGAGGAGAAGCGTATGAACCTGTTACTCGAGCGCATGCTGCGGGCCGCCAAACTTGACGTTGCGCTTTACGAGGAAGTCGAAGCCGACCGCACCACGATGGGCCAGGCGATGACGGTGGTCGTCATTTCGAGCGTGGCGGCGGGCATCGGCAATATCGGCCACATGGGTCTCGGGGGCATTGTGACCGGAACGCTGGGCGCCCTGTTGGGGTGGTACGTCTGGGCCCTGCTGGCCTACTATATCGGGACGAAGTGGCTGCCCGAGCCGCAAACCCGCGCCGATGTCGGCGAGCTGCTGCGCACGACCGGCTTTTCCAGTTCGCCGGGAGTGATCCGCATCCTGGGCTTTTTGCCGGGGATCGGCGGGCTTGTTTTCTTCATTGCCGGTGTCTGGCAGCTGGTCGCGATGGTCATCGCGGTCCGGCAGGCCCTCGACTATACGTCCAACGGGCGCGCGATCGGCGTTTGCCTCATCGGCTGGGTCATCCAGGGGGCCGTGCTGTTTCTGGTGATGTGGCTTTCGGGGGCCGCGCACACGCCGGCCGGGTAGCGGCGATTAAGGGCTGCGGGAAAAAAGAAATCGCACCTCGTTTGCCGATCACGTCCATCGCCGGCGCTGACCGGTATCGGGTCAGGGGGATACCCGCCAGCGGCCCGAGAAAATCTTCGCGGGGCTTTCCCAGACCAGTTCATGTAACTTCGCCAGGCTGGCCGGGTCGATAAGAAGTTCCTTTTTTTCCCGGTCGCTCAGCTTGCGCGGCCCGGAGGTGACGGCTTTCTGGACGAGCCGCCGCCGGCGTTCGGCGATTGCGGGCGAGACGCGCCGCGGGCGACGCTGAATCGCCCTGTGCAGGCGGTTTATTTTCGGATCGACCACCGCCCGGACAAACCCCTCGTTTTTTTCGATTCCAAGGCCGCCGGCGGACACGTCGTCCGCGGACAAATGAGCCTTGAGCGCTAACAGCTCCGGCGGGGGCTCGGTTTCTTCGGGGACCAGAAACAAGCCGTATTTTCGAAATGCCCGTCCGACGCCGGCCCTTCCCGACCACACCGAGAGCGGCGCCGACAGGGCCAGGGGGATCAGGATCGGTGTGAGCCACCAGAAGAAGGCGCGGTTGATGGTGAAAACGACAAACCCCCAAACGAACGCCAAGAGCATGGCACCGTAGTGGAACCGCAACGCCTCGCGCCACGAGGTGCCGCGGTCATCCCGCGGCTGGGCGTTCCAACCGACTTTCTGGCCCATCAGGATCAGGAAGACGAACTTGCTGTGAAACCACATGCGGATCGGCGCGAAAAAAGTGGAGAAGATCACTTCGGCGCCGATGCTGCAGGAAAGCCTGAAGAAGCCCCCGTAGAGCCGGGCCCGCTTCTGCTTGAGCACGATGAAAAAAAAGCTCAGCAGCTTGGGCAGGAATAGGATGAACCCGGTCGAGGCCAGCAGCGTCAATGCCCAGCCCGGGTTCCAGACCGGCCAGTGGGGAAAGAGGGTGGGATGGGCCGGAAAGTATTGGGGCTCGAAGATCGCCTGGGCCAGCGCCTCGAAGGTGCTCAGGTTCAGAAACAAAAACCAGAGGATGGCCGATATGTAGGACATGGCGCCGTTCAGGAAAAGGGCGCGGTGGGCCGGGAATATGCCGCGGGACAACAGCAGTCGCAGGTGCTGCATGTTGCCCTGGCACCAGCGTCGGTCGCGGGTCAACCCGTCCAGCAGGGTCGGCGGGGCCTCCTCGTAGCTGCCGCCCAGGTCGTAGGCCAGCCACACTTCCCAGCCGGCCCGGCGCATCAGGGCGGCCTCGACGAAGTCATGGCTGAGGATGTGACCGCCCAGCGGCGGCGCGCCGGGCAGCTGCGGCAGGGCGCAGTGCTGCATGAAGGGTTCGATCCGGATAATGGCATTGTGGCCCCAGTACTGGGCATCGCCCAGCTGCCAGTAGTGCAGTCCGGCGGCGAACATCGGCCCGTAGACGTGATTGGCGAACTGCTGCACACGGGCGATCAGGGTCTCGCGGCCGACCGCCACCGGGGCCGTCTGCAGGATGCCGATATCGGGATTTTGCTCCATGAGCCGGACGAGGCGCTCCAGGGTGCCGCCGCTCATGATGCTGTCGGCGTCGAAAACGACCATGTAGCGGTAACCGCGGCCCCAACGGCGGCAAAAATCGGCGATGTTGCCGCTCTTGCGCTTGATGTTCGGCCGCCGGTGACGGTAATAAATGCGGCCGAAGCCATCGACGTCCCGGCACAGGTCGGCCCAGGCGGCCTCCTCCTCCACCCAGCGGTCGGGATTCGTGGAGTCGCTGAGCACGAAAAAATCGAAGGACGCCAACTGACCGGTCGCGGCGAGCGAGTCATAGGTTGCCCTGAGACCGGCAAAGACCCGCTTGACGGATTCATTGTAGATCGGCATCAGGATGGCGGTGCGGGCGCCTTTGTCGATTCCGGCGCGGTCCGCGGCCGAAGGCCGGTTGATGATAAACCGGTTGTAGCGCCGCATGAGGATTAAAAAACCGATGAACGAGGTCCAGAAGCCGATCGATATCCAGGCAAAAAGCAGGGCGAAGAAAATGACGAGAGTCACCTCCAGCCCGGTGCGGCCCATGTGCGGCAGTACGTTGGCCATGTAGCCGCTGGCGACCGCCGTGGTGCTCAAAATGAGGACCATCAGCAGGATGCGCCGCCGCTTGGCCTCTTTTTCCCAGAACTTTTTTACCGGCTTACGGTTCATCCCTGTTCTCCGGCCGCCGGCCGCCGGCGAGTTTATTGGGCGACATCCGCGGTGGTTTCTTCAACACCGGTCGCCCGGATGCCGGCGTGCGCCTGAAAAGCCTTCCGAAAAAGGACCGCACCGGCTTTCGATCGATAAATTCGGTCAGCATGGGTCCGCGGACAAGAGGGGGCGTCACCGGCAGGTCCGCGGCGGGCACCGCCGGCACCGGGGCCAGTTCTGCGGCTTCATCCGTCAGGTCAGCCGGACCGGTCGGGCAGACACGCCTGTTGCGGTCCCACAGGGCCCGGGCCTGAGGATCGAGACGGTGCTCGGTCAACACGTCGCGCAGGGCCAGCATGGCCGCTTGCGTGGGATGATATTCAGGCGTCTGCCCGTGCTTTTCCACCGCGCGCCGCAGCACCTCGAGCGCGACCGAGAGTCCCAAAATAGGCGGCAGGTCGAGCGATCGCAGATACAGCAGCACCCTGTCGCGGGCGTCTTGCCAGTTGCTGCATCCCTCGCTCGCGGCGGGATAGATGTCGGGTGCCGCCGCGTCGACCGGTGCGGCCCCCGCAGGCGCTGTGATTTCCGGCAGGGCCGGTCGGTATTTCAACACCGTCACCTCAAGGCGAAAGAATGTAGCTCCAGGTTTCGGTCAACACATCCTGGCCCTTCTTCAGAAAAGCCCGCATTTCCGGCGACGGTTGGCTTTTCGGTATGGGCAGGACCTTGTCGAGGGGACCCTCGCTGGCGGATTTGACTTGAAAAACGAGCCGCCAGCCGCCGTTCGGTTCATTTTTGACGATGTGTTTTTCGCCCAGCGTTATTCCTTCCCCGACAGTCACCATCGCCTCGAGCGGGGTTTCGACCGGCAGTTCGGCGGGCAACTTGTCCAGCGTTCCGCCCTTGAAATCGATGACAAACAGCCGCGTGTCCTTGTCCCGCCCCGTGCCGGTGCGTGTCGATGACACATATCCCCCGGCATTGGGGTCATGGACGGGAAAATACCAGCTCATGTCGTAGGCGAACGATATCGGTTCCTTCAGCTCGGGCAGCGACGCCGGCACCCAGAAGGAGACGATGTTGTCGTCGATTTCGCTGCCGGAGGGAATCTGGATCAGCTCGACCCGGCCCTTGCCCCACTCGCCGACCGGTGCGATCCAGACGCTGGGCCGCTTGTCGAAACGGGCCTCCAGGTCCTGGTAGTGATCGA
>JBAPWQ010000133.1:0-3035 GCA_049283795.1 Desulfobacterales bacterium
ATGTGCCTGCTGGGCGGCTGGCACGTTTTCTTCGGTCCCATGCTGGGGGCGGCCATCATCGTCATGCTGCGGACCTTCGTCGGCATTTACACCGAATACTGGACCCTGGTGCTGGGCATCGTCCTGATGCTGGTGATATACTTCCTGCCGCAGGGCATCCTGGGCTATTTCCAGCGCCGGCCGCCAACGCAGGAAACCGCCGGGGGAGAGCAGTGATGCTGGATGTAAAAGAGTTGCATAAATCTTTCGACGGCTTTCAGGCCGTGAGCGGCGCGCGGGTGCGGGTCGACAAGGGGCAGGTCGTGGCGGTGATCGGCCCCAACGGCGCCGGCAAGACCACGCTTTTCAACCTGATCACCGGCCAGTTGCGGCCCGACAGCGGCCGGGTCGTCTTTCGAGGCGATGACGTCACCGGCCTGGCCCCGCACCTCATCTGCCGCAAGGGCATCAGCCGCTCCTACCAGGTCGTCAATGTGTTTCACCGCCTGACCGTGTTCGAGAACGTTCAGATCGCCGTGCTGTCCTTTCAGAAGAAGAGCTTCAACCTGTGGTCCGCGGCCCGCAAAATGGCTGTCGCCGAAACGCTGGCGATTCTGGAGAGTGTCGGCCTGACCGGTAAGGCCGATCAAGTCAGCGGCGCCCTGTCGCACGGCGACCAGAAGGTGCTGGAGATCGCCATCGCGCTGGGCAACCAACCGCGGCTGCTGATCCTCGACGAACCCACGGCCGGCATGTCGCCCGAGGAAACGGGCGCCAGCCTGGCGTTGTTGAAGCGCCTGTGCGCCGATCACGGCCTGACCGTCTTGTTCTGCGAGCACGACATGGGCATGGTGTTTTCCTTTGCCCACGAGATCATGGTCATGCAGCAGGGACGCACCATCATCCAAAGCACGCCGGCGGAGGTGCGCGGCGATGCGCGGGTGCAGGCGGCGTATCTCGGAGGGGCTGAAGAATGCTCCGCGTAGACGGCATCCACTCCTATTACGGCTTGAGCCACATTCTCTTCGGGGTCTCCCTGGAGGTTGCCGCCGGCGAGATCGTGTGCCTGCTCGGCCGCAACGGAGCCGGCAAAAGCACGACCATGAAAAGCATCATGGGCATCGTTTCGCCGCGCAAGGGCCGCATCGACTTCAAGGGCATCACCTGCACCGGCCAGAAGCCCTACCGGATGGCGCGCAGCGGCATCGGCTACGTGCCCGACGACCGGCGCGTCTTCGCCGACCTGACGGTGGGCGAAAACCTGGAAATTGCCGCGCGGCCGCAGGATCGCCCCGACGCCTGGACCATGGACCGGGTCTACGATTTCTTCCCGGCGCTGCGCCGGATCGATTCGCGCCGGGCGGGTTTTTTGAGCGGCGGCGAGCAGCAGATGCTCACCATCGGGCGGGCGCTGATGACCAACCCCGATCTTATCCTGCTCGACGAGCCGACCGAAGGCCTGGCGCCGCTGATCGTCACCCTGCTCGAAGAGCAGATCCTGCGGCTGAAGGAAAGCGGGCTGACGGTGCTGCTGGCCGAGCAGAACCAGGCCGTGGCCCTGCGCCTGGCCGACCGCGGCTACGTCATCGACAACGGCACGATCCGCTACCACGGCACGCGCCGCGACCTGGCGGAAAACGAAGAGGTCCGCCGCAAGTATCTGTGCGTTTGACCCCGTCATGAGGCGATGAATTTACGGATGTCACGCCTGTCAAAATATTTCATTTGACAGTGGCATTATGACACTATAGCATGAAAAATCATGCCAGACTATCATGCCCGAGACATTGCCGCTGCCGTAAGAACATCTCTCGAGAACATGCCGGTGGTGGTTATTACCGGGATGCGGCAGACGGGCAAAACAACCTTCCTGTGTTCACAAGCCGACCTCGCCGATCGCCGTTACGTCAGCTTTGATGATTTTGCCGAACTTGAAGCCGCAAAATCAGATCCGGATGGATTTGTCAGCCGCAACCAATCTTTGACGATCGACGAGGCTCAAAAGTGCCCGGAGATATTTCCAGCCATCAAGAGAGACGTCGATAAAAAAAGGGTTGCCGGCCAATTCCTGCTTTCCGGTTCCGCCAATTTTTCGATCTTAAAGAATATTACCGAAAGCCTTGCCGGGCGGGCGGTCTATTTGGCAATCCATCCCTTTAACCGTCGTGAAATCAATCGCAAAACAGGATCGAAGCCTTTTGTAAAAAAGTTTTTTGACAATCAGAATCTTCGACAAAAAGAGACGGGCGAACCCATCCGGCCGGAGGAAGTTGCGCGGGGAGGTATGCCCACCGTCTGCCTGCGACAAGTTAAAGATCCAGCGATATGGTTTATGGGCTATGAGCAGACCTACCTCGAACGGGACGTGAGAGAATTGAGCCAGGTTGGAAACCTCACGGCGCTCCGGACTTTGCTGCGATTGACATCCTTGCGGACGGGTCAGCTGCTGTCCCAGAGTCAACTGGGGCGTGATGCCAAGCTGAGCGCTGCCACCACCTCCCGCTATCTATCCCTGTTCGAAGCATTGTTTTTGATTACTCGGCTCTCGCCCTACCTGGAAAACAGGAGTAGTCGTCTCATTAAATCGCCTAAATTGTATGTGAGCGATGCCGGCCTGGTAGGCTATTTAACAGGGTTGGACCTTTCGGCGTCCCGTCACGACGATGCACTCTGGGGGTCCCTTTTTGAAACTTATGTTGCCCAGAATCTGCTGTCGATTTTGAGCGCCACATGGCAAAGAGCCTCGTTGCACTTCTGGATGGTTCAGGGCCGCCATGAGGTGGACTTCGTCATCGAGGCAAAACGCGCATGTATGGCATTGGAAGTAAAATCGGCGGCCAGGTGGCAGGAAAAGGATCTTGCAGGCCTGAAAGCTTTTTTAAATGCAACGCCGCATTGCAAGGCCGGTATTCTCTGCTACAACGGTGAGCATGCCGTCCAACTGGGGCCAAAACTCTGGGCTTTGCCGATCAGCCTCGTCCTTTCGTGATGCTGACATGGTGTCAATTCGATCTGGTCATCGATCGTCTGAAGGGCTAGGTGCCGATGGTTTTCGG
>JBAPWQ010000134.1:0-10598 GCA_049283795.1 Desulfobacterales bacterium
CATCCCGGATCTCGGGCCGGACCCGATTTCCCGTCAAGGGGTACAGGTATTGTGTCGATGGTGTCAACCGATCGTAAAAAAAATGCCAACCGTCTCCGCGGAGTCGGTTGGCATCGGATCTGCTGCAAACGGCCTTTGATTGCGCCGCGGGAGCCATTACTTGGTCAGGGGGTACTTGGGCCGGATGATGTCGTAGTAGGCTTTTTCCGACACCGTGCCCCAGGGGCCGATGACTTTCTGGAAGGCCTTGAAGGACTCGTTGGCTTTGGTGGCCATGGGCGTTTTCTTGGCCTCTTCCTCGACGACCTCCAGTGACATCGTGCGCAGGGCGTTGAGGACATCTTCCGGAAACTGGACCAGCTGCACGTTGTGCTTGGTGATCAGTTCCTGCAGGGCGGCGCCGTTGCGGGCTTCGAACTGGGACAGGACCCACAGTTCGTTTTCCATGCAGACGGAGTCGATTATGTGCTGAAGGTCCTTGGGCAGCGATTCAAAGGCCTTCTTGTTGAAAAAGTACTCCAGGTAGGTTCCCGGCTCGTGCCAGCCGGGGTAATAATAGTACTTGGCCGCCTCGTAGAATCCCATCCGCAAATCGTGCAGGGGGCCAACCCATTCGGTGGCGTCGATCACGCCGCGCTCCAGGTTGGTGAAGATCTCGCCGCCGGCCGTCAATACCACCGTTCCGCCGGCCTGGGCCACCACCTTGCCGCCCAGGCCCGGGATGCGCATCTTGAGTCCCTTGAAGTCGTCGATGGTGTTGATCTTCTTGTTGAACCAGCCGCCCATCTGCACCCCGGTCGAGCCGCCCGGCCGCGGTACCAGGTTGAAGGCCGCGTAGCACTCTTCCCAAAGCTTGAGCCCGTCGCCGCCGTGGAACCAGGCCGCCATGCCCTGGGCGTTCATGCCGAAGGGGACCGCCGAGAACCATTGCACCGCCGGCTCCTTGCCGGCCCAGTAATAGGCCGCGCCGCTGCCCACCTCGACCGTGCCGTCCGAAACGGCCTGAAAGCTCTCGAGCGCCGGAACCAGTTCGCCGGCGGCGAACACCTGAATTTTGAGCCGGCCGTCGCTGACCTCTTCGACCCGTTTGGCCAGGCGCTCGCACCCTTCCTGCAGCACCGGCAGCTTGGGCGGCCAGGTGGTCACCATTTTCCACTGATATTTCTTTTGGGCGATAACCGCCGGCGCACTCACGGCTGTGGCGGCAATAGCCGCGGCTCCCACACCAGCTTTTTTCAGAAATTCCCGTCTCTTCATCATGGTCCTCCTTGCGTCAATGGGTGAGTGGGCACGACGGAAGCCGGGCGAGCTGTCCTCCGCCGCCTTTGCGGGCATTGTTCACTTCGAGTCGGTCACCGTACCGAAAAGTTTGCTGCCGGCACGATGAGGGTCCGGTTTCGCCTGTCGCGGTGTTCCATGTCGCCATCCTTTCCGGCCGCTTGGCCATGCGGTCACGATCCGAAGATGAGTTCCGGCAGCCAGGTGGCCAGCCTGGGGAAAAAAACGATGATCAGCAGGCCGATGAGCTGGAACAAGACAAAGGGGATGATGCCGCGGTAGATGTGCCCGGTGGAGATCTCGGGCGGCGTCACCGCTTTCAGGTAGAACAGCGAAAAGCCGAATGGGGGCGTCAGAAACGAGGTCTGCAGGTTGACCGCGATCAGGATGCAGAACCAGAGCGGATCGTAGCCGAAGTCTATCATGATCGGGGCCAGCACCGGAACGTGGATGAAGGTGATCTCGATGAAGTCCAGGAAAAAGCCGATGCAGAAAATCAGCCCCATGACGATTGCCAGAACCATGTTGTGGGAATACTTGGCGGCCAGGCCGCCCAAAAACTCGCGCACCAGGCTGTCGCCCCCCAGGCCGCGAAATACCAGTCCGAAGGCCGCCGCACCGCACAAAATGATAAAGACCATGCAGGTCAGTCTGACGGTGGTCAGCATCACTTCGCGCAGGATGGACATGTTGAACTTGCGGTTGGCGACGGTCAGCCCGGTGGCACCGACGGCCCCTACGGCGGCGGCCTCGGTCGGCGAGGCGATGCCGGCGAAAATCGACCCCAAAACAAACAGCATCAGCGCCAGGGGCGGCACCAGCGCCTTCATGACCCGGACGGTCATCTGCCGCGGAGAAATGGCGGCCAGTTCCGCGCGCGGGATCGCCGGGGCATACGTTGGCTTGATGTAGGAGATGATCAGGATGTAGAGAATGAACAGGCCGACCAACACCAGGCCGGGCAGGACGGCGCCCATGAAGAGGTTGCCGACCGGCACCCCGACGATATCGCCGATCAGCACCAGAACGATACTGGGCGGAATGATCTGGCCCAGGGTCCCGGAAGCCGCCACCGTGCCGGTGGCCAGCTCCTTTTGGTAGCCGCGCCGCAGCATGGTCGGTACTGCCAGCAGGCCCATGGTGACGACCGTGGCTCCCACGATTCCGGTCGAGGCGCCGAGCAGGGCCCCAACCACCACCACCGAGATGGCCAACCCGCCGCGCATGCGACCGAACAACAGGCCCATGGTGTCGAGCAGTTCCTCGGCCAGGCCGGAGCGCTCGAGCATGACGCCCATGAAGACGAACAGCGGAACGGCGATCAGGGTGACGTTGGTCATCACGCCCCAGATCCGCAGGGGCAGCAGGTTGAAAAACGACCAGCCGAACCCGATCAGGCCGAACACCAGCGCGGTACCCATCAGGGTGAAGGTGACCGGAAAGCCGGCCATCAGCACGATCGTCAGCGCCAGGAACATCCAGGCCGGAAGGTATTCCATCAGGCGCCCTCCCCGTTGACCGGTTCGACTCCCAGAATCTGCAGCAGGCTGTGGATGCCCAGCGAAAGACCCTGCAGGAGGAGCAGGCCGAAGCCGAGCGGAATCAGGCCTTTGACGATGTAGCGGTAGGGAATGCCGCCGGGGTCCGGCGAGCCTTCCATCATGGAATAGGAATTCTGGGCGAAGTTCCAGGAGGTCAGAATGACAAGAAGGCAGCCGGGAATCAGGAAAATCAGGACCCCGACCAGGTTGATCCAGGCCCGTCCCTTTCCGCTCAGACGCTGATAGATGATGTCAACGCGCACATGGCCGTCTTTTAACAGCGTGTAGCCGGCGCCGATCAGAAAAACAAAGGCGAAGAGGTGCCACTCCAGTTCCTGGGTGAAAACGAAACTGATGTTGAAGAGGTAGCGCATCACGACATCGCCGAACACCACCAGAACCAGGCCCAGACTGACCCATGCCACCCCGCGCCCGATCCACTCGTTGATGGTGTCGATACCGCGGGCCAGCGTCGTGAGTATTTTCATCGCGTGGCGCATCCTTGAAACGAATTGAAAGCGTTCAAAAACTGAAAATCATTTATTGGGCACGGCACTATAGAAAAATGGGAGGAGGGAGTCAAGAATTATTCTCTTCAGATCATCTTTATCATCTCTGAATGAAAGGGCGAAATGGTCATTCAGGTTTTTCTTGATTCGCGCTGCTGAATGCGTTAGGAAACGACAATTGAGATAAATCTCATAATGTGGTCGAAGGCGGCTTGGCGCCGACCGGCGGAAGGAATCGCCATCGCATGCAGAGAAGACCCGGATACTGGGCGGACGATTATGTTGAGCGCAACCGCACCGCGCGAGAGGCCATGGCCCTGATTCGGCCGGGCCAGCGGGTTTTCATCGGTGCATCTTCGGGCGAACCGCAGCACCTGGTGCGGGCGCTGTCGGAAGAGCTGGAGCGCCTGTCGGACCTGGAGATCGTGCGCCTGCTGGCATATGAGAGTACGCCCCTTTCCCTGATCGCCAACAAATCACGGGATGCGGCCCTGAATATCCGCTTTTTTTATTCCGGCTCGGCCAAACCGCGCGGGCTGGCGCGGAACAAACGGTTTATCACCCCGCTGCACCTGTCCGCGGTGCCGCGATTGTTCAAGAGCCGCCGGCTGCCGATTCACGTGGCATTGATCCAGGTCGGTCCGCCGGACGATTTCGGCTGGATGAGTCTCGGGGTTGCGGTCGACATCACCCTGGCCGCCGCCCAGTCGGCGGATATCGTCATCGCCCAGGTCAATTCCAATGTCCCGCGCACCCTGGGGCGCAGTTTTGTGCACGTCAACGATGTGGATGTGATCGTCGAGCACGACGAGGCGCTTCTCACCATCGGTGCATCGGCGGACTCTCCGCAGGCCAATGTCATCGCCCAGCACATCGCCCGGCTGGTGGACGACGGCTCCACGATCCAGATCGGCCTCGGCACCGCCCCGCAAGCCGTGATGCTGGCCCTTTCGGAAAAAAACGACCTGGGCATTCACACCCAGTATCTCACCGACGAGATCATGCACCTGGTGGCGCGCGGCGTGGTCACGAACCGCAAGAAGGAAGTGAACGAGGGCAAGATCATCGCCAGTGCGGCCATCGGCAGCGAGAGCCTGTATGAATTCATGCACGACAATCCCGGCATCGAACTGCACCCATCGGATTATGTCAACAACCCGGCGGTTATCGCCCGGCACCGCAAGATGGTGTCGATGAACGTGGCGATGACAATCGACCTGAGTGGGCAGGCGGCGGCCGACGCCCTGCCGTCCAACCTGTTTTCGGGCGTGACCGGCATGCTCGACTTCGTCCGCGGGGCCGCCCAGGCCGAAAACGGGAAATCGATCCTGCTGCTGCCCTCCACCAACCGCAACGGCCGCAAAAGCCGTATCGTGCCCGTGCTGGCCGACACGGCCGTCGTGATTCCGCGCAGCGACGTCTCGCACGTCGTGACCGAATACGGGGCCGTCAACCTCTTCGGCAAGAGCCTGCAGGAGCGTGCGGTGGCGCTGATCAGCATCGCGCACCCGGATTTTCGCGATCAGCTGTTCCACGAGGCTAAGAGTTTGGGACTGCTGAGTCACGACCGATCCCTGACGGAGTCGATCCAGGGCGTCTACCCGGTGCAGCTGGAGGAAACCGTCGCGATCGAAGGCGAGGATGTCGTCATCCGGCCGGCCACGCCGGTGGACACCCGCCGAATCCAGGAGCATTTCTACACCCTGGATGAAAAGGATGTGGTTGCACGCTTTTTTTACGATAAAAAACGCTTCGACACCGAGGAGATCGACGGTGTCTCCCAGATCGATTACGTTCACGACCTGACGCTTCTGGCACTGCTGGGGGAACCTGGATTTCGCCGTGTGATCGGAATTGGCGAGTACCTGTTCGACCCGGCCAAGAACCTGGCCGAAGTGGCCTTTTCGATCAGCACGGATTTCCAGGGCAAGGGCATCGGAAAAATCCTGATGCGAAAACTCGCTCAGGCGGCACGGGAGAACGGCATTGCCGGCTTCATGGCGTACACGTCCCCCAGAAACAACGGCATGATCAAGCTGTTCAACAGCCTGCCGTACACGATAAAGACCTTTTTCGACGGCGACATGCTAATGCTCAGCTGCCGGTTCGACGAGCCCCGCGGAAAATGACCTTACGGATGCCTCATGTCGGGTCATCTTTGGAAGGGGCGCGAACGGTGGCTTTTAGCGACGCAAATTGAATGTCCACGAGGTTCAAGGGGTTAGGGTTCAAGGTCCAAGGCAACGGATGAAAGCGATTTCAAGATTTCAAGTGTCAGACCATAGCGATTACCGGCGAAATTGTTGTAACGAAGATCCATGTTTGGCAAAACACTCGTATGAAATAACGCCAAAATGGCACAGTTTCTTTAACGATCAAACTGGGTTCTCCGCGGCCAGTGGCTGGGCTAAACCCAAAACACCAAACACCAAACACAAAACACAAAACACCAAACACCAAATAAAATTATGCCCAAAGTAACTTTTGTACCCCACAACAAGGACATCGAAGTCGCCGCCGGCGAAATTCTGATCCGGGCCGCCCTGGAAGCCGGTGTGCACATAAACGCTTCCTGCGGAGGGGAAGGACTCTGCGGCAAGTGCCGCGTCATGATCGAGACGGGCAAGGTCGAGGGCGGGACCAGCGAGAAGCTCAGCCGCCAGGACGTGGAAAACGGCTATCGACTGGCCTGCCGCAGCCGGGTCGTCGAAGACCTGGTGGTGCGCATTCCGATCGAATCCGAAGTGGATGCCGCTGTCCTGAACATGCAGGCCACGCCGCGGCGAACGGCGCGTATCCAGGAGATGAACCTCGAAGAGTTGACCGATAAGGGCCTTTTCGTGCCGCCGGTCGAGAAGAAATATCTGGAGCTTCCCCCCCCCACCGTGCAGGACAATCTGGCCGATGCGACGCGCCTGGTGAGTTTTCTGAAATTAAAGCATGACGAGCACCGGCTGGTGGTCGAGCTGCCGGTCATCCGCAAACTGCCCGATGTCCTGCGCCAGGACAATTTCCGGATAACGGCCACCCTGGCCCGGCCGGTGCATCCGGGACGTAAGACCCGCATCATCGACGTGCAGCCCGGCGACACGACCGACCGCAATTACGCCATTGCCGTCGATATCGGAACCACGACCATTTACGCCCAGCTGATCGATCTGATCAGCGGCAAGGTGCTGGCCCAGTTCGGGGAATTCAACGGCCAGATCAGCTACGGCGAGGATGTGATCAGCCGGATCGTCTACGCCGAAAAGCCCGGGGGCCTGGAGCGGCTGCACAAGGTTGTGCTCGAGACCATCAACACCGTGATTCGAAAAATCATCCGACGGGCCAAAATCGAAACCGCAGAGGTGTCCACCATCACACTGGCCGGCAACACGACCATGACCCAGCTCTTTCTGAAGGTGAACCCGCGCTATATCCGCCGGTCGCCTTACGTGCCGGCATCCACGCTTTATCCGCCGATCGATGCCGCGGGTCTCGGCCTGGAGCTGGCCGATCAGGTCTCCGCGCTGGTGTTTCCCTCCGTTTCGAGTTACGTCGGCGGGGACATTGTCGCCGGGATCATGGGGTCGGGCGTGTATCGTACCGACGAGCTGACCCTTTTCATCGACATCGGCACCAATGCCGAAATCGTTATCGGCAACAAGGACTGGCTGGCCTGCGCGGCGGCTTCGGCCGGTCCGGCCTTCGAAGGCGGCGGCATCACTTTCGGCATGCGGGCGGCCAAAGGCGCCATCGAAGATTTTTCGATCGACCCGCTGACCAAGGAGCCGATGATCATCACCATCGGCAACGTGCGGCCCAAGGGTATCTGCGGTTCGGGCCTGATCATCCTCGTGGCGACGATGCTGGAAATGGGCCTCATTGATCACCAGGGGAAATTCGACCGCACCCTCGACACCCCGCGGATTCGTGAGACGGACGGCATTTACGAATATGTTCTGGCCTGGAAAGAGGCCACTCAGATCGACCGTGACATCGTCATCACAGAAATCGACATCGAGAACCTCATCCGCGCCAAGGGGGCGATTTACGCGGCCTGCATGACGCTGCTGACCGAGGTGGGCATGGGTATCGCGGACATCGAGCGCATCGTTCTGGCCGGCGGATTCGGCAGCTATGTCGATCTGGCCAAGGCGATGACCATCGGCCTGCTGCCGGAAATCGATCCGGAGCGGGTGACGTTTGTCGGAAACGGCTCGCTGATGGGCGCCAAGATGAGCGCCCTGACGAACCGGATTCGCCGGGACGTGGTGGAGGTCACGCGCAAGATGACCAATTTCGAACTCTCCGAGACACCGTCCTACATGGACAATTACGTGGCGGCGCTGTTTCTGCCGCACACCGATCTCAACCAGTTTCCGAAGCTTACGGCCCGCATGGCCGAGCGCCGGGCGGCGCTGAACGCGCAGCCGGGCCGTCTTCCCGAACCGGCCTGATTTTTGGACTCATCTATTGACAAAGCCAATTTGCCCATATAAGAAAATATTTTTGGTGGTATCCAATCAAGTTCAAGGGATGTTCTTCTATTTCATGCAGCAGTGCTTTCCCTCTTCAGCTACGATGTTTTCCGCGCCCTTCGGGCCGCTTCATCATATTTTGTGTCCATTTAGAAATCGGTGGTTCCGCCGGGGCGGGACCGGTTCGGCCCAAGACCGCGGCCAAGCCGACAGGTTCGACGTGACCCGGGCTGTGTCTGCGGTTTTAAATTTGCGCGAATCCGGCCGCGCGGCAAAGAATGCTCACTTCCGACGGGCACGGTCCGTAAAGATTACGGGCGGCCTGTCGTCGTTTGTCTAAGCCTTTTGAAAAGGGAAAACCAGAAAATCAAATCAATGAAAGGGGGGGTAAAACTCGATTTTCCGGGCGTCTCTTAACCTGCCCGGCTGGTGTGCGCAAGCTCGCGTGGAGCATAACCTCATCGAATGACTAAATTATCGTGATGAAGGAGGTAACATTGGGCTTCGAATTTTACAAGGAATCATACACGGGCAAGATCAAGGAGATCACCCTCGGGGAAGGTGCGAAGGCGGTGACGGTCGGCGGTGAGAGCTGCTATCCGTTTTACCAGTTTGAAGGCGCGGTGCCCAACAAACCCAGAATCGCCATGGAAATCTGGGACATGGAGCCGGAAGACTGGCCGGAAGCCGCCTCGAAACCGTTTAAAGGGGTGATGTCGGACCCGGCAGCCTGGGCCAAGAAATGCGTCAAGGACTACGGGGCCGACATGATCGTGCTCCAGCTGAAGAGCATCGATCCGAACGGCCAGAACAGAAGCGCGGCCGATGCGGCCGCCACGGTCAAGAAAGTGGCCGACGCCATCGATGTGCCGCTGATCGTCTGGGGCTGCGCGAATGTTCAGAAGGACGAGGAAGTCCTGAAGAAAATCGCCGAAACCTGCCAGGGCAAATCCCTTATCATGGGGCCGGTCGAAGACAAGAACCACAAGGGCATCGGCGCCGCGGCCATGGGCTACGGGCACACGATCATCTCCTCGTCGCCCATCGACGTCAATCTCGCCAAACAGATCAACATCCTGCTGGAAAACCTCGGCATGCCCGGCGACCGGGTCATCATCGATCCCACGACCGGCGGCCTGGGCTACGGGCTGGAATACTCCTATTCCGTCATGGAACGCATCCGCATGGCCGCCCTGACCCAGGGCGACGAAAAACTGCAGCTTCCGATCATCAACAACGTGGCCAACGAGGTCTGGAAGTGCAAGGAGGCCAAACAGGCGGCGGCCGACGCGCCCCTGCTCGGAGACCCGGAACGGCGGGCCATCCTCATGGAGGCCACCGCAGCGGTTTCTTACTTAACGGCCGGCAGCAACATCCTGATCATGCGCCATCCGGAGGCCATCCGTCTGGTCAAGTCCTACATCGACCTGATGGCCGGCGGTGGATCGGCGGCCGACGTGGCCCCCATTAAAAAATCCATGGCCGAGGTGGACATCGACTTTGCATCGCTGGGCCCGGCGGCCGACCTGACCATCGAGGCCGAGAAAAAAGCCGCTCCGGCGGCCAAGGCGGCTCCGGCGGCCAAGGCAGCTCCGGCCAAACCCGCTGCCGAGGCCAAACCCGCCGCGGCCGTGAAGCCGGCGGCTGCGCCCAAGCCGGCCGACGCGCCCAAACCGGCCCCGGCGGCTGCCAAAGCCGAGACCGATGCCAAAGCCAAGGCGGATGAGGAAGCCAAGGCCCAGGCCGATGAGGAAACCAAGGCCCAGGCCGAACAGGCGGCCAAGGCCAAGGCCGAGGAAGATGCCAAGCGCAAAGCCGAGGCGGAAGCCAAGGCCAAGGCGGATGCGGAAGCCAAGGCCCAGGCGGCGGCCGACGCCAAGATCACGGCGGAGGAAGATAAGATCCGGGCCAAACGGAAAGCGGAGCGCGACGCCATGAACGCCAAGCGCAAAACTGCCGAACAGGGCAAGGCGGATGACAAAACCGCTGCCAAGGGCAAGAAGAAAGAAGCCGCCAAGGCCAAAAAGGCCGCCGCGGCGCCTGTCGCCGATCAGGAAACCATACTGAATCAGATGCTCTACAAGTTGAACCGCATTCACAAGCGCATCGACTGATGGCCGGCACATCCGGAACCGGGCCTGTGCCTGACCCGCAGGAAGCGAACGGCACAGGGAAAGTTTGACGATACAACCGTTTTTTCCCTTTAACGACCTCAATGAAGGAGGAGGAAGATATGTCAAGACTCGTTGCTTTTGCCGCAATTCAGGGTGGCTACAATATCGTTTCCAAGGTTGAAGGAAGGTACAAGAGAGCCCTGCAGAGCCACAACGCGGACACCAAAGTAGGGTTTCCCAACACGGCTTACTACCTGCCGGTGATTTACTCCCTGCTCGGCCTGAAGGTCGAAACGCTGGAAGACATGAAAAAGCCGCTCGATTTCGCGCGCGGCCTGCTGCCGCCCCACGTCAAGGGCCACAATCACCTGCCGTACCTCGGCTCCCTGCTGGATGCCGGCATGGCGGCCATCCTGGCCTTCGAACTCGACGAGGCGCTGCGGTATCTTGAGCAGCCCGATTTTTATCTGCATTCCGAAGAGCCGGACATCGACGCCGGCAAGATCTGGCTCGGAGCGGCCGACGACACGGTGTTCCGCAAGAGAGGCGTCGAGTTCGTGGACGGCTCGGCCCCCGGTTTTGCGGCCATCGTCGGTTCGGCACCGGATCCCGAAACGGCCAAGATGATCGTGGAAGAATACCAGCGCCGCAGCCTCTACATTTTCTGCGCCGCCAACCAGAACGGCACCACCG
>JBAPWQ010000135.1:0-7535 GCA_049283795.1 Desulfobacterales bacterium
TCCCAGAGTTTAATTTCTTTCATTCCATATACCTTTGTTATTGACTAATTTAATGTGTGATACGGAATCAGCCGTTTTTAACCACCCCAACTGCAATCCCCAAGATGCTCACCTGACCTTCGTTTAACATGATCGGATCGTAGGCCGGATTTTCGGACAATAGAATCACGTTATAAGTCCATTTCTCACAATCTGCCAAATTGAGTTAGCTGAGTTGGAACGTATTCCCAACCGGATAAGCCGGTCTTTTTGAATTGCCCGCAATCCAGGATCCAGTTTTTGAATTGGAAGTGGCTGCTGTCGAGATCGTCAAAATAGTCGCCGATAAACCAGGATACGGGAGGGTTCGGTTGGCCGAATCAAAATTCACTAAAATTGCGCAAAAAGCATAGCCGATTCTGAATAAATTGGCAATATTGGTTAAAAGGCGATAAGGGAACGGCTAAAGGCTGAAGGCGAAGGGCGGAAGGCGAAAGGCGAAAGGATTCGTTTGGTATTTGGTGTTTGGGGGTTGGATTGTCGGGTTTCAGGCTGCGGATTGGGTCGTCTCTACCCTTCAATCAGTATCGCCATTTCGTCTATTGCCAGACAGATGAGACCGACAGAGCGTCAGAAATGATTGTAGCAATTCATATTATTCGAACTCAGTGCGTGGCACACCGGATTGGCGTATTATTGAAAGCAAAGTGCCGGTACGAATCTCTTTGTGAGCCGGAACGGGTACCGTAATGGTGCTCTCACTTGTCTTGCACTGCATCGCTATATGGCTTCCACGCTTTCTTGTTTCGACAAATCCATGTTTTTCTAATATTTGACAAACCTCTTTGCCGGAAAGAATGCGCAATTTACCCAATTGCAACCTCCACTTGAGTTATATAAACCTCATTGTGCAGTCTGTCCTTTATTTCTTCCGGTGAGGCCGTTTCGAAAAAAAGCTCTAGCGCCTCTTGCAAGTTTTTTCTGGCTTCGTCGACCGTTCTTCCCTGACTTGCGACATCCAATTCGGGACAAAGGGCGACAAAATCGTTGTCTTCACGTTCAATTATCGCGGTTAGCCTCCTGACCATAGTGGCACCTCGCATCCTTATTTTATGCTAAAAAGAATGATTTTAATTGGGTTGACTGAATCGACAATTTTTCTAACGATTGAGGGTAAGCTTTCTTTGCGTGACAACATGCTGCCTCAGTTATGTGCATGGTTTCAAAGAATAAATACCCTTATATAGTTGAATTGTCAATGAAATCAGTATGTGGAGGTCGAAAAAGATAAAATAAGAAAACGGCTGACGGCTAAAGGCTGAAGGCGAATGGAAGGGCGGTTGGTCGCTTCGCAGCGTTTGTGGTTTGTTGCCGGTTGTATGTTGTAAAAAGCGGATACCTATTTCATTACCCAATTCATTGGGTACTACCCAATTGCCACTTACCGGTCTTTCGCCACTGGGCATTCTGCCCTCGCCCCAGGCACTCCACTCGATTTTCTGTTCGCAAATTTTTCAAGACCCGCCGGATCATGTCCACGCTGAACTTATAAGTATTTAAAAGAGGCGATCGCAGTTTGCGACCACCTCTTCTTCCTTGGCTGTAAACATTACTACGCCCTTTTCCGCAGCGACACCCAGCTCTGTTAAGACCATTGGCATATACCGCAGACCACCCCAACTTGAGGTCACAATTTGTGACCTCAAGTTTTCCATCTCATTTAAGTTAATTTCGAACATAAAATCTAAGGGAAAGCTTCCGGTATGCCTGTTTGGGGAAGCCAGGGGGACATTGTTTCATCGTTTTCTTAGAATCAACATCAAGTCCTCCGTAAACAGCCTGGGCGGCCCCAAGTTGTTTCTGGTCTTTATCATCCCTCCAGACCGCCCGGCTGATGGCCGAATGGTCTACATTAAACCAGCAGGGCACTTCGCTTCCAGAAATAGACAATTACCGCGTGGACTTCTTGCATGAATGTATTTACAATCACGAACCATTCACCGGCTTCTGTTTTGGAATCCTCACCGGCGCGGTTATACTCATTCGTTTTCGAAAACATCGACCAATTTCGCCGTCTTGATAACCAAATTGTGGATGTCTATAAAAAGGGGATGTTCACGATTTGCGCTGAAATATGCTCTATTGCCATCCCGGCGTTTCCGCACCAAATCCAAATTAAGGAGTTTCCGCAGTTCGGTTTGAATTGTACCGATGGCAAAACCGATGCGCCGCTGAATTTCACGCATGTGCAATTCTTCAGCGCCGGGGCCAAACAACACCCGAAAGATTTCGGCCCGAACCCCGGAACTGAGTATTTTGGCTAAAACGTCCATTTTGTATGATCGTACCATACAATTGCATGACTGTCTGGCCGTTTCGGATGCGCTGCTCAAAATTCACCGGCGAAGGTCAGCGCCACAAAGGGCGCCGGGTCGTAATCGGTCGATTGGATCTTGTCGCCGTCCGCGTTTTCAATCGAGATTTGCCCGCCGAAGATCATGCCGCCGGCCAGATCCAGTCTCAGCCTGGTGCTAAAGGTCCGCTGGACCCTCAGGAACGAGACCAGAAATTCATTTTCACCGACGCCGTCGGGCACGGCACCATCATCGTCCAGCCTGAAGCGGTTGGACCGGTAAGCGCCGCCGGCACCGATTTCCCAGTTGCGGGCGGGCGAATAGACCAGTTCCAGGCCGGCCGGCCCGGCCGGCCCGGCCCTGAAGGGGTTGGTGACCCGGAACTGATCGCTTATTTTCCAATCGATGACGATGAATGGGAAGAATGAGGTTTCTTCCAGCTGATCGAAAATACCGAACCCGAGGCCCAGGTACAGATTTCGGCCGAAAGGATGTGCCAGGGACAAGACACCGCCGTAAGTCAGGCTCTGGCCCACGTCGGCCCCCGATTCCCCCGAAAACTCGACTGCCGGCGCAACTCCCAGGGTCCAGCTGTCCGCAAAAGTGTAAAAGATCGGAACGCTGACCCCGGGACGGTGAAGCGTATCCCAGGGAGCGGCGCCGGCCACGTTGGCCAGATCGCTGAAGTCCCATTTTTCGAAGCCGTAGCTCAACCCCAACCCCGTGCGCAGGTTGCGACTGAACGCGCGCATCACGGAAAAGCCGACGTAATGGCGGCTGACATCGAAGCCGCCGCCGCTGTCCAGGTCGGTATCGAACTGATAGATCGGCGTATAGGAAAAGGAGTACCCGTAGGCGTTGTTTGACTCCGCGCCTCCGTTACGTGCCCAGGCCGTTGTGATGAACGGCGTTATAACCGTACCGAGCAGTAGCAGGGCCGTCAGCAGCGGCAATCGTTTCATGAGGCTTCCTCCTTAGGATGCACTCACTGTACCGATTCTTTCTGAGCAAATCAACAACGACCAGCCCGGTCGGGTACTGTGGAGGCTGGATTACCGGTGAGATCGTCGGTCCATCAAAGGGGCGCCGGGGAGGCCACGGGGACAGTCATCGTTGCTGAATATCGCTATCGATTACTTCTTGAACCACCCGGGCACCGCACGAAGTTTCGGGTCTTTGTAAGCCTCCGGACCGCCCGGCTGATGGCCGAACGGTCTGCACACATCGGCCGGCCACTCCGCTTCCGGAAACAGACAAGCACCACGTGGATACATAGCCGATGGGATGCCTATGCTTTCATGATGTTGTTCCGCTTCACAATTTCACTAAAAATTGGGCGAAAGGTATAGCCGATTCTAAATTGACACTATTGGAAAAACGGATGCTCGGGTCCTCGAAGCCGTTCAATTTTTCCTTGAGCACGTGGTGGTGCGCGTCGAAAACCATCGGCACGCCGGCGCGGACGCAGATTTCCAGCACTTCGGCGGCGGAGAAAGCCCGCTCGTCGTTTTCAAGGGTCAGTCGGGAGCGGATGTCATCGGGCAGATCGCCGATGACCTCGACCAGTGCGTCGGCCCTCCCGGACTTGCCGCCGTGAAGCGTGAGTGCCGCCCAGCTTGACAGGGGCAGACCCAGCAAATCGAAGACCCGCGCATGACGGCGCATGATGTGGATGCTTGTGTCGACAACGCGGCGTTTCTCGGATCGGAAAAACCTGCTCAGGTCCTCAGGCGTTCGCAAATCGACAGCTTTCCCATCCAGAATCGAGGACAGCTCTCTTTCCATCCGAGAGAGTCCGATGAATCCCGGCACATGGCTCTTTTCGAAAACGACGAGCACATCAATGTCGCTATCCGGCCGATAATCCTCCCTCAGTGCCGAACCGAAAAGCGAGAATCTCACGATGTGATGGCGCTGACAGAATTCTTCGATTTTTTTCTTGGCACTTGTATTTTCATGGCGTCAACCTTGGATAAAGAATTCATTACAACCGAATCAAATTATCGTTTCTATGCGGAATTGTCAATGGAATCAGCATATACACCGTCCATGAATATCAGAGGAAGTTTTGGGTATTGTATTTGCAACTCGAATCTATGCAAGGCGCTTTTCTGCAAAGGGAAGCAAAAAGAGGCCTTAATATTCAAGGGCTGATAGAGGCTCTGGAAGTGTCGGCGGTCAGACAGTCGTTTTAAAATGGTTCGAATCATGTCTAAATTTCATGTCACTGAAAAATGGTCTTGACATTTTTTCAGTCCGGCGAAAAATTGTCGAGCATGATTGCTCGTCCTTCCTATAAAAACACCTGGCGGGAATTGAACGCCGAAAAGGCGATGGTATTTATGGCCGGCCCGCGTCAGAGCGGTAAGACCACGTTGGCACAGCTAATCACCGATGGGCACGCCAACCGGTTGTATTTCAACTGGGACATTCCAACGGACCGCATTCGCCTGATCGAACAGCCTTTCTTTTTCGAGGCGCTTGACGGCGCGACCGCTCGAAACCTATCGTCGTCTTTGACGAGATCCACAAGTACAGGGACTGGAAAAACTATCTCAAAGGGGTATACGACCGGTTCCACGATGAGTTTTCGTTCATAGTCAGCGGCAGCGGCCGCCTGGACACCTATCAAAAAGGGGGCGATTCTCTTGCTGGCCGCTATTATTTGTTTCACCTTTGGCCATTCACGTTGTCCGAGTTGGCCGGAACCGGTAGGACCCTCACCGATTTTCGTAACGAGCCGCTGGAGTTGTCAAGCCAATCAAAGGGTGAACATCAGGAAATTTGGAATCGTCTGGAAAAATTCAGCGGTTTTCCGGAGCCATACACGACTGCTCAAGAAACTTCCTATCTACGCTGGACCACTACTTTCTCCCGGCAGCTTATAAGGGAGGACATCCGGGATCTGACCGGTATCAAATCCTTGGGGGACCTCGAGACACTTTACTACATGCTGCCCTCAAAAGTCGGCAGTCCGCTGTCCATACCCTTGCTCTCAAGCGATCTCAAAGCCGCATACAACACCATCGCCGGTTGGCTGGAGACCTTCGAACGCTTTTTCCTCATCTTCAGCGTGACCCCCTGGACCCGCAAAATTGCGCGGGCGATCCAGAAGGAGCGTAAGATCTACCTCTGGGACAGCCCGCGGGTCCGCGACCCGGCCGCCCGACTTGAAAACATGGTTGCGCTCGAGTTGTATCGCGCCGTTAACCTTTGGAACGACTTGGGATGGGGCAGCTTTCGGTTGCATTTCATCAAGAACAAAGATCAGCAGGCGGTCGATTTTCTAATTGCCGAAGACAATCACCCCCTGATTCTGATCGAGGTCAAACTCTCGGGAACTCAGCCTTCGGCAGTTCTGTTGAAATTTCAGTCAGCGCTTCAAATCCCGGCCGTCCAGCTGACAAACCGGCAAGGTGGTTTTCGGTTGATTTCCAATGACGGCCAGCGGGTGCTCGTCGCACCGGCGTGGCAGTGGATTGCAACTCTTCCCCAGCAAAAGACGTGAGTTGGCGGTTGCGCTGTTGGCCATTGTGATGCTTCGTGATGCCTCGAAACACGCGTAGCAGGACCGTTGTAAAGAGGAAAAGGCGATACGAGTCCGGTAAAAGCTGACTGCGAAAACAGAGAAGGTCGAAAGGATAAGCGCGAACGGAGACAGGCGTGAGCGCAGTCAAAAAAAGGATTGAAAAATGAAGTAAAAATGTTAAGATTAGTACTATTTTCTGGAGAACTCCAGCCCAACTCCTTCAAGGAGCTGCTTGTCTTCCACAACGGCCCTATCCTTACATGAGAATCAGATTTCCCGCTTAAAACCCATATGACCCCAAAAAAGTCGCTCCACCGCGTGTTGATGACCCGCATATCACTTGTCGCGATCGTCGTATCGATCGCCGTGAGCGCTTTAGTCCTCCTCAAGGAACAGGACAAGGCCGCAAGGGTTGCGCATGACAGGGCCCTGATCAGGAGCGGCACTCTGCAAATACTCATCCAGGACCAACTCGATGCGCCGGGACTCGGCGATCATGCCGAGATCCAGCGACTGTTGCAGGTCGTTTCCTACAAAGGAGTCGACCTCAGCTTTGGCTATTACGTCTTCGCACGGATTTTTGACTCGGCTCTAACGGAAATTGCCGAAACCGTAGTCCATCATCACGAAGAACGTGCCGCACTTTCGCGCCACATAGCGTCGCAACGGCTTGTTCTGGCCGACCAAAAAAATGGGCCCCGGTTCACCACCGCAAACTTCGACGGCGCTGAGTATATCCACTCGATCATCCCTCTCACCAGCAGCTCGGGAGAGACGGTCGCTTATATGGAGGGGTTTTTTGCCGAAACGGAGGAAGCGAAAAAATCTGCACTCTTTAACATCCTCGGCGCTGTTGTCCTGGCGGTTGGTACTGTCTTTGCGACAACGCTTCTTCTCTACCCGGTCATTTTGAAACTTCTGCGTCATCTTGAAAGGCTGTCGATCAATCTTCTCGAAGCGAATCTTGAAATGGTCGGCGTGGTCGGGAGCACCATCGCCAAACGCGACAGCGAAACGGACAGCCACAACTTCAGGGTCACCATATATTCGGTCAGGCTCGCCGAGGCCGTTGGCCTTCCAGACGCGATGATCCGGACCTTGATAATCGGCGCCTTCCTGCACGATGTAGGGAAAATCGGCATCAGCGACAACATCCTTCTCAAACCGGCAGCGTTGAACACGCAAGAATTCGAAGAAATCAAAAAACACGTCGGGCACGGACTCGACATCGTTCACCGGTCCACGTGGCTCAAAGAGGCGTCAACGATCGTGGGTAGCCATCACGAAAAATACACGGGCAGTGGGTACCCCATGGGATTGAGAGGCGAGGAAATCCCCGTGCTGGCGCGCATATTTGCCGTTGTCGACGTGTTCGACGCCCTCACCTCCCGTCGTCCGTATAAAATGCCGCTGAATTATGATGTGGCTATCGATATCATGCTCAAAGGCCGCGTCAGCCACTTCGACCCCGCCATTTTCGACGTGTTCGTGAAGATTTCCCGTCCCCTTTACGACAGGTATGGCACGGCCGATGCTTCCAGAGCACGCGAGGACCTCAAGGCCGTCATCGACCGGTATTATGATTCAAACATGACGGCATTTTTCAACTAGGCCGCGTCCGGCTTTCCAATGCTCGTCGCCAGGCCATGATGTATCCTTGGGCGGTCAGCCGA
>JBAPWQ010000136.1:0-3003 GCA_049283795.1 Desulfobacterales bacterium
GATCATTCATCTAGGATGCCGATTGCCCGGCACCTCGTGCGACCTACCCGGGAGCTTGGACGGGCCGCCCTCGAGCACTCCCCTATTTGGTCTTGCACCGGGTGGGGTTTACCGAGCTTCCCCGGTCACCCGGGGAACTGGTGCGCTCTTACCGCACCGTTTCACCCTTACCCCGCATGTGGTGCGGGGCGGTTTGCTTTCTGTTGCACTTTCCTTCGCGTCGCCGCGACTCCACGTTATGGAGCACCCTGCCCTGTGGTGTTCGGACTTTCCTCCGGACGAACGGGCCGTCCGGCGATCGTCTGAACGACTCCGACCGCCCTGTATTTTTTTGATGAATCTTAGGGGGATATTAGCCGATTTTCAGCCAAATGCAAGCATTGGAATTAAACGGCTCAATCGGCTGCGGGATAAATCAACCGTTCGCAGTGGGGACAGATGAGCAGCTTGTCGAAGTGCAGCAGGTCGTGGTACATCTGCGGCGGCAGGTTGACGTGGCAGCCCCGGCAGACGGCGTTTTTGACGGCCGCGATCGCCACGCCGCCGCTGTTTCTCTTGACGGTTTCGTAGGTTTTCAGCATATCCGCAGGAACGGCGGCGATGATCTCGGCCCGTTGAGCGGTCAAACGGTCGAGTTGCTGTTGCGTTGCCGTGGCGTTTTGGCGGATGAGATCTTTTTCTTCCGCCACGTCTGCGGCCAGCCGCTTGACCTCGTCCTTTCGGGCGTCGACCGCCGCGGCCACAAGGTCCATCTCCTCCAGGCACGCCAGCATGCGGTCTTCGACGGCCGAAAGTGCGGCTTTCACATCATCGATCTCCTTCAGCGACGACTGGTATTCCTTGTTGGTCTTGACCGCGCGCAATTTCTCTTCGCTCTTGATGATCCGGCCCTGGATCGCCTTGGCCTCAGACTCCAGCGCGCGATAGGCCTGCCGGACCTCGCTCGACCGGCCCTCCTCGATGACCACGGCCTCTTCGGCGGCTTTGACCTCCGCCTCCAGATCGGCCTGCTGCCGGGGATAGGCGGCAAGCTGCGCCTGAACGGACGCCGTTTCGATTTCAACTTCCTGGAGGGTCACCAGGGTGTCGAAATTTTCTTTGAGTTTTTCATCCATGACGCCCGTTCGCCCCCCACACCATCGTTGAGGTTAAACATATGTAAACGGTTCTTTTTCCAGCTCACAGCCGCTGATATCGATATCGAATCCGGCCGTGGCGGCGGCCTCCCGCAGCCGCCGAGTCACTTCGGCGACGAAAATGTGCTCGGATGCAAAATGCCCGACATCGATCAACCCGCGCCCGGCGGCGGCGGTGTCGCGGGCATCGTGGTACCGGAGATCGCCGCTGATGAAAACCTCGGCCGCCGAGGCCAGAAAACTCGGCAGGAGACTCGCGCCGCTGCCGGTGCAGACCGCCACCCGCTTTACCGTCAGACGGGGGTCGCCGGCCACTCTCAGCGTTTGGACGTCAAAGGCCCGCTTGACCACAAGGGCCAGCGACGTGAGGTCCGTCGGCCGGGCCAGTTCGCCCACCCGGCCGAGCCCCTGCAGCGGGTCGGTCTGACGGAGGGGATAGACGTCGTAGGCCATGGTCTCATAGGGATGATGGGATCGCAGGTGGGCGATGACCCGCGCAAGATCGCGCGGCGCGACCACCGCCTCTATTTTGACTTCGGCCACATCGTTGACGCGTCCGCGTTCACCCGCATAGGGCGCGGCATCTTGACCGGGCTTGAAAGTGCCCCTTCCGGCGGTCCTGAACGAGCAGTTGCGGTAGGCGCCGATCTCGCCGGCCGGCGTCTCGAAAAGCGCGGCCAGCAGCCGCTGTTCGTGTTCCACCGGCACGAACACCACCAGTTTGTATCCGTCGGCCGGCGCCGGCGCCGCGAGCGCTGCGAGGTGGGTCAGGCCCAGGCGGCCGGCGAAGATGTCGTTCAACCCGCCGGCGGCACTATCGAAATTGGTGTGCGCCGCATACACCGCCAACCGGTTTTCCATCGCCTGAAATATGCACCGGCCGGCCGGCTCGGCGAAATCGAGGCGTTTGAGCGGTTTGAAAATCAGGGGGTGATGGGTGACCAGAAGGTCCACCTTGCTGCGGCAGGCCGCCGCGATGACCTCCGGCAGCGGGTCGAGGGCCGTCCAGACCCTTTCGACGCGCCAGTCCCGGTGCCCGGTCTGCAAACCGACATTGTCCCAGGACTCGGCCAGTCGGGCCGGTGCGAGGTTTTCCATGATGTCGATGAAATCGCCTACCGTCGCGGACATGGGCTTCTCTTTCGTGCGTGCAAGGACACCGCAGCTGTTCCGGACCCTTCAGCTGTCGTCACAACCCGTTGAACCAAATAAAAAAAGCGCGGCCGACCCGCCGGCAGCCCCGCCTCCTTCCGAACCGGTCCGGTTCACCCCGACCGCCGTGCTCCGGCTGGAATTCGAACAACCTCGATGTTTGGAATACAGGCTGACATTACCTTATTAAGGGGCATGGGCCCACCTGGGATCGAACCAGGGACCGACCGGTTATGAGCCGGTGGCTCTACCAGCTGAGCTATGGGCCCGCAAGCGTTACAATGGCGGCATTAGCCGGAAAAACCAGACAGCAATGACAGCCCTTCGACACCGGCCCAAGGCCGTCAGGAGGCGGTGCGGACCCCATAGTCACGGTAGTGGCCACACCAGCCCCGCCGGTCACCGGTAAGGCGTTTTCTGAAAACGGTTTCTCTTACCCTTTAAAGGCCGCGGTTGTCAAGCGTAACCCTGCTCACGCCGCTCCTTTTCCCAGCTGTCCGGCTGCGATAAGGTCACGGGTGTCGATGTTTTTGAGTCGCCCATGCAACTTGCCCACCGGCGTCCGGATGGCAGTGACATCTACCGCCGACTCCATCGCAGGCTTGGTTTTTCTTGGCTCTAAAAGGGATTGATAGTTCATCCCGGAAGATGAAGGGTTTCGCGTCGGGTACCGAGGCGGCTGTTTTATGTGGCACAGGCTGCCCGATATAAAAAC
>JBAPWQ010000137.1:0-1584 GCA_049283795.1 Desulfobacterales bacterium
GCAGGCCATCGTGGGCGAAAAAAATGCCACGGCGGCCAAACACGTCCGCTACGCGTATTCCTATGATATGTCCTTTGTGAAGCCCAAGCTGCCCGATTATGTCGTCATGGCCGAAAACGTCGAGCAGATTCAGAAAATTCTGCGGTTTGCCAATACGGAAAAAATCCCGGTAATACCTTTCACGGCGGGGACCAATATCGGCGGGCTGTGCATACCGGAGCGCGGCGGGATTCTGCTGGATCTGAAGCGCATGAACAAGATTTTGAAGATCGATCCGGAGTCTCATTATGCGGTCATCGAGCCGGGGGTGTCGCACGGCCAGCTGGCGGAAGCGCTCTTCGAGCACAAGTTGCGGTTCGGCTGGCCGGTGGGGCCGCCGTCGGCCTCGGTGTCCTCCTGCGCCATTTCCCACGGTATCGGCGGATTGAATGCGCGTTACGGGCTCAACAGCCAGGAGATCACCAGTATGGAGGTCGTCCTGCCCACCGGAGAACTGGTGCGGGTGGGCTCCTGCGCCATCGTCGAAGACGCCTGGCACAGCACCATGCCCCTGCCCAAATTGGATGGTTTGTTCAAAGGCTGGCTGGGGTCCACCGGTGTTGTGACCAAACTGGGCATTGCCGTGCACCCGATCCCACCGGTTCTGAAGGTGTTCACGGTCTCCTGCGACACTGTCGAAGACATGTATTCCTACATGCTGAATCTGAGCAATTACGAAATTTGCGACGACCTGACGGCCGTTTCCTGGTGGCTGGCGCAGGTGCCGATTCCCTATCCCTATCGCCCCAAGCCGGACGATCAACCCGAGTGGTTCAATTTTGCCAACACCAATTCTTTTACCGAGAAGGAAAAAGAGGCCCGCGAAGAGATCTGGCAGATGGTGGTTGCGGAGGAAAAGAAAAAAGGCACCTCCCTCAAGGTAACGCAATATCCGGAGGAGGCTTTGCGGGCGCGCACGCATCTTCCGAGCCAGATTGTCGGTTCGACCAAGAATTACTGTAAAATGGCCGGCGCCGGAATTTCCTGGCCGGGCACCTTCACGCCGGCCAACAAGTGGGCGCCGGTTTACAATGCCTGGAAAGACATTCTGATCGGTCGCAATTTATCGCCGTCCGTTCGGATGAGCATGTACCGGGGCGTGCACTACGGAATGTTGCGAGCCATGATCCCCTTCAACAAGCAGAGTCCGGAAGAGACCGAAAACGCCCGCCAGGCGATCGTCGAGTGCTTGAAAGTCGACCTGGAAAACGGCGGGATTCCTTATAAGCCGCCGGTGGATTTCGGCAGAGAAATCAACAAAATGGCCCATCCCGGCTACCTGGCACTGCTTAAACGGGTCAAACAGATGCTGGATCCAAACGATATTATGAATCCGGGCAAGCTGGCCATTTGACAGTAAATTTTCTGACTGCAGTACTCGAAAACCCGACGTGTCAACTGCGCAGAGGCCATGCGGTCCTCCGGCCCCGATGCTGAAGCCAGACACTTTCATACTGATTGGAGGAAGATATGGATTGGAATATTCCGTCGCTGAAGGATCTTGAACACTATTTCTGGCGGTGCACGGCCTGCGGGACGTGCCGT
>JBAPWQ010000138.1:0-2351 GCA_049283795.1 Desulfobacterales bacterium
GCATCCGTGGACTTAAACTCCTGACGGACGGAAGGCCGTATGCGGACCTCGACCAGCTCCTTTACGACATCAAGCAGGGCTTTACCAGCGGTCTGGATGACGACCTGAACATCTCCACGGCCATGGCCTCGATTTTCAAGGTCGTCAAGAAGGTGAACCGCCTGGTGCGGGACCGGCAGATCGACGCCGCCGGGGCCCGCAAGCTGCTCGACGCGTTCCGGCAGCTGGATACCGTGCTGAACCTGCTCGATTTCGAGGACGCGGCCGCCCCGCCGGCGATTCAGGCGCTGATCGAAGAAAGACAAAAGGCGCGGGCGGAAAAAAACTGGCCGCTTGCCGACCGTCTGCGCGCGCAGCTCAGGCAGATGGGCGTCGTCGTGCAGGACGCCGAGGCCGGCGAAAAACCGGAAGTCTGAAAAATGCGCGGGCGATACCCGCGGGGGCTGTTTAAAGCGCATCGTCCGCGGCAAAATCCGACCCCCCTGAAGATCAATGGGTATCGTCTGGAATAACGAGGGTAACGCCGCTTTTTGGGGGGTCGCCGCGATGGAAATCTCAGTCGTCGTTCCGATACACAATGAAGCGCAAAACATTGCCGGCCTGGTGGCCGAAATCCGTGCGGCCGTCGAGGGCCGGCACGACTATGAAATCATCACTGTCGACGATGACAGCACCGATCACAGCCCCGATGTTTTAAGGGCGCTGCAGGAGTCCTTTCCGCGGCTGCGAAGCATTCGCCACCCCCGGCGCAGCGGCCAGAGCGTGGCGCTTCTGACGGGCGTCAAGGCCGCCAGGCACCCCCTGATCGTGACCCTGGACGGCGACGGGCAGAACGACCCGGCCGATATCGAGAAAATACTTGCACCGTTTGGCGCCGGCGTATACGACTCTTCCGCCATGATGGTGATCGGTCACCGCACCAACCGGCGCGACACGCGCTGGCGCCGGTTTTCGTCCCGGGTGGCCAATTCGGTCCGGCGCTGGATGCTGGGGGACTGTGTGCCCGACTCGGGCTGCGGGATCAAGGCTTTTCCCCGGGACTTGTTTCTCGCGCTGCCTTTTTTCGACCACATCCACCGTTTCCTGCCGCCCCTGGTCAAGCGCGCCGGCGGGGAAGTGATCTCGGTTCCGGTCCACCACCGCCCCCGTCGCCACGGCGCGTCCCACTATGGCACCCTCGACCGGCTCGCGGTGGGGATCATCGATCTGTTAGGGGTCATGTGGCTGATGCATCGCGCGGGTCCCCGTCTGTCGGCCCGGCGTGCGGAAAACGCAACCGAATCGCCGCTCACGGCCGGCTCGTCTCCGGTGAAAGCATCCCGTCCCCATCCCCCTTGAGCCTTCCGGGAGCTATAGACGTCAGCTAAAACTTTTTCGTCGGCCGGATTACTTTCGATTGTAAAGGAACCTATGAGGATGAGTGCCAACACCATCTGGATTGCCGTCGGCCTGGCGGGCCAGGCGCTATTTTCGGCCCGTTTTCTGGTTCAATGGATCTACAGCGAGCGCCGGAAGCAGAGCATCGTCCCGACCGCCTTCTGGTACCTGAGCATCGGCGGCAGCCTGACGCTGCTGACCTATGCCATCTACCGCAAGGACCCGGTGTTCATCGTGGGCCAGGCCTCGGGCTTTGCCATTTACCTGCGCAATCTCCAGTTTATTTACCGGGAAAACAAAAGGCTGAAGAGTGAAAAGTCCTGACATCAGGGCCGGCGGGCTGCTGCTGGCCCTGTGGCTGACGCTGGTTTCCGCCGCGCTGTGGGCCCGGCCGCTGATGCCGATCGACGAAACCCGGTATCTGTCCGTCGCCTGGGACATGTGGCAAAAAGGCGAGTTCCTGGTCCCGCACTTAAACGGCCTGCCGTACAGCCATAAGCCGCCCTTTTTCTTCTGGTGCATTCATCTCGGCTGGCTGCTCTTCGGGGTCAACGACGTGAGCGCCCGTCTGACGGCGCCCGTCTTCGGCCTGCTGAATCTTTTCTTGACCGGGCATCTGGCCGCCCGGCTCTGGCCGGATGACAAGGCTGCCCGGCGCCTGGCCCCCTTCGTCCTCATGGGCCTGCCGCTGTGGGCGGCGATGGAGACGCTCACCATGTTCGACATGCTGCTCACGTTCTTCGTCCTGTGGGCCGCCATTGGCGTCCTGATGGCCCGCGGCGGCAAATCCGTCTGTGGCTGGAGCCTGTATGCGGCGGCTGTCGGCGGCGGCATCCTCACCAAGGGACCGGTCGTTTTGCTCTATGTGCTGCCGCTGATGCTCGCGGCCCCCTGGTGGGCCGTCGGAAAGCCGGTGGTTTCCTGGCGCCGCTGGTACTTAGGCGGCGCGGCGGCGCTGGCCGGCGGCGTGGCGC
>JBAPWQ010000139.1:0-5069 GCA_049283795.1 Desulfobacterales bacterium
GCTCTGACCGGCGTAGGTGTTGGCCGGAATGGTGACCTTGGTGTAAAACGGGTAGGCGTCGGTGATTTTCTTGATCAGGGCGTCATCGAGGCTCAGGATGGTGATCGGCGTGCTGGAGACCAATTCCATGACCGATGAGGTGGGAATGCCGGCCGTAATGAAGCCGGCGTCGGCCTGGTTGTCCTGCATGCGCTGGGAAATGCCGGCAAAGCTCAGCCAGTCCAGCGAACCGAAGTCGGAAAAGCTCATGCCGGCCTGCTTGAGGATGTTTTCGGCATCGACGGCCGTGCCGCTGCCGCGGTCGCCGGGGATGACGCTTTTGCCCTTGAGGTCTTTAATCGTCTTGATGCCGGCCTCCTTGCGGGTCACGATCTGGATGACTTCCGGATACAGCGAGGCGATACCGCGCACGTTCTTGACCGGTTGGTTCTCGAACTGATCCAGCCCCTTGTAAGCCTGGTAGGCGGTGTTGTTCTGGACGAAGGCCGACTCGATGCTGTGCGAGCGGATCAGGTTGAGGTTGGCGGTGGACGCGTTGCCCGACTGGGCCGTGACGATCACGTCGGGGACCTTGGTGGTCAAAGCCTGGGCCAGCACGCCCCCCAGCGGATAGTAGGTGCCGCCGGTGCCGCCGGTGGCGATGGCAAAGAATTGTTTGGCCGCCAGGCAGCCGGGAACCGCCACCAGGCCGGCAAACAGAACGAGAACGATGACAGACAGGATTTTGTGGCGCTTCGTCATACTCTTTCCTCCTTTTTACATGATGGTGTGAGAAAACATGGCGGAAATACACCGTCCCGTAAAATCTTGCCCGGGGCGTTTTCCCCCAGTTGCTTATGGTTATGATTAATCACTTTTTTTTTCGATTGTAAACAGCCAGATCCGTCAGCGGGCATTATGACGCCCTATAATGGTTTCCGCGGTGGTCATGACGGTAGCCCCCTGCCGATTGCATTTTCCAAAATGTGCTGGTAAAAGTATTTGGGTTGCGGGGTGCAGGTTTAGCCCTGCCGCTGGCGGGCGGGGTGCCCAGTCTGATCGAGAAGGAATCGTGCCATTTTGGCGTAATCTCATACAAGGGGTGGGTTAACATGCCACCATCTAAACTGACGATATCGTAGTGGCACCTCTTGTGAATGCCCGAAAACCGTTCGTGTTCCACCAATTGCGTGCCATGCGATGAAAAGGGCAGGCACAAGACCTGCCCCTACGTCGGTTAATGATCACCCTCACCACGGCAGCGACCTTGAACCGGCAAACGGGCAAACCGACCCAACTGACCCAACTGACCCAACCGACTCAACCGACTCAACTGAACTTGCTGGAGACGAGCCATGTCTTTTCCGCCGGGCGCGGTTTTTCGCAGACAATTGACAAAAGACCTCGAAACAGCCGCCGAAGCTTCCGGCGTCTGGATCACGACCTCCGGCGGCCGCCGGTTTCTCGACGGCTCGGGCGGGCCGCTGGTGGTCAATGTTGGGCACGGCCGCCAGGAGATCGCGCGCGCGGTCGAGGCCCAGGTACGAACTTGCGCGTATGTGCACCCGACGATGTTCACCGCAGAGGCAGTGGAAACCCTGGCCGCCCGTCTGGCGGCCGTCGCACCGCCGGGCATCGAGCGCTTCTATTTCATGACAACCGGATCGGAAGCCGTGGAAACCGCCCTCAAACTGGCGCGCCAGATCCACCTGGAGCAAGGCGACACCCAACGCTACCGGGTGATTTCCCGCTGGAAATCCTATCACGGCCTGTCCATGGGCGCCCTGGCGGCCACCGGCCGCACCGGCTTTCGCACGCCATTTGCGCCCATGCTGCCGGAAAGCCATCACATCCCGGCGCCTTACTGCTACCGGTGCAGCTACGGCCTGACGCATCCGGCCTGCGGCCTGCGCTGCGCCGAAGCCCTGGAGGAGGCGATCGTCGACCTGGGGCCCGCGACCGTCGCAGCCTTTATCGCCGAAACGGTGGGCGGGGCCACCGTCGCGGCGGTTGTGCCGCCTGAGGGGTATTGGGTCCGAATCCGGGACATCTGCGACCGCCACGGTGTGCTGCTGATCCTCGATGAGGTTCTTTGCGGCCTGGGACGCACCGGGCGCTGGTTCGCCGCGGAGCATTACGATGTGGTCCCCGACCTGGTAACCATGGGAAAGGGGCTGGCCGGCGGAACTGTCGCCCTTTCGGCCGCAGGCGTACAAGACCGATGGTTCGACGCCATCTGCAAGGGCTCCGGCGCCTTCGTCCACGGCGGCACCTTTTCCCACCACCAGGTGGCCTGCGCGGCCGGCAACGCGGTTCTGGACATCCTGGAACGGGAAGACCTGGTGGCGCGGGTGGCGCGGGTCGGCCCGCGGCTGGGCGAGATGCTGTCTGAGCGCCTGGGACACCACCCGCACGTCGGAGACATCCGCGGGATCGGATTTCTGTGGGGCGTCGAATTTGTCGCCGATCGCGACAGCCGCAGGCCGTTTCCCAGGAAAGAGCAGGTTGCGGAACGGATCTGGGACCGCCTCTACGCCGACGGGGTGCTTCTCTACAAGGCCACGGGGCTGGCCGGCATCGACGGGGATGCCATGATCGTCGGGCCGCCCTTCATCGCTTCCGGCCAGGACCTGGAGCACATCGTCGCGGCCCTCGCCACGGCCGTCGAGGCGGTACTGGGCGGCTGAGGCATTTGGGAGGTTTGGTTTTCCCCAGCTCTATGGCTACCGGCAGGTTCACACCGTTTCAGGCTCCGTCATCTTAAGCTATAGCCAAAAGCTTTATCTTAAAGCCTATACTTTCCCTTCCTTGCCATCAGAGCGCCATAGACGGCAAGATAGCCGGTGGCCGCTGCAAACGCCGCCAGTGTGCCCCAGTAGACCCCGCAGCGCGGGTATACCAATGAAACGGCGAGGGCGTAAAGGATCAGCGACCCCAGGCCCCGCGGAAAGTTTTTTATAATCGTACTGACGGGTCCCGGTCCGTACCCGAAGTGAACGATCAGCATCAGGGGAAAAAGCGTGGTCGGGAAGGCCGAAAAAAGACCGGCCCAGCGTGGACCGACCCATTTCGCGGCCCCGGTGATCATCACGATGACACCGGAGGCCAGCACGGCCCGCAGCAGCAGGACCCGGAAAGTCAGCCGGATGGGGTGCTCGATTCGGAAATCTTCGATATGACGAAAAACGAAGGCGAAAGCCAGCGTGGCACCGACCGTCAACAGAACGGCCGTTATTTTTGAAAGGCCGAGCGTTTGCAGCAGGGCGATGGCCGCGAAATATGCCAGCGTGGCAGCGGCCGAGTACTGTAGAATCGTGCCTTTTTTAAGGTGCAGCACCGCCTGATGATACGCATAAACGAAGCACAGGCTGCCCACCAGTCCGGCGATCGTGTAGACAGCGCTCTCGGCGGCAAAATCCGGCCCGATTTCAAGCCCGATAAAAAAAAGGGCGATCGCCGCACCCAGGGGATAGCCCGACAGGATGCCGGCCACCCGCGGGCTGACGTGTTCCGCCACAACCGAAAGCCCGACCACGATGACGATGGTAACCAGAATTTTCAACACAACCAGCACGGCCGCCACCGCCTTATTTTCCGACAGCATGAAGATCCGGCAGGAAAGAGATGAGTTTTGACTTGACAGTGTAGTGAGAATATTGCTTGATGACAACCATTTTCAAGAGCCGCCCGGCATTCCGAAAAGCCCGCGGCGCATCATGGCCGGACGGTTCAGCTTCCCCGCAAGCAGGACGCTCTGCTGTATCATCGACATGGATCGTCGGTCCTCCGTATCATCGATCTTCAACCCAAAAGGAGAAAAGCATGAAATCCGGAAAAAAACGCGGCTGGCTGGCCGGGGTTCTTACCGCCATAGTGATCCTCGCATGGCTGCCCAATGCGCAGGGCGCCGAGTTCAAGAAAGAGTACAAGATGCAAGTCAACGTCGGCCCCAACTTCTACTGGGGCATGGGGGCGACCAAGTTTTCGGAGCTGGTAGCCCAGAAAACCGGCGGCAGAATCAATGTCAAACCCTACTGGGGCAGCCAGCTGCTCAAGGGCGCCCAGCTGAAGAGCGCCCAGATGGTGGCCAACGGCGTCATCGAGTGCGCGATGGAGTCGACCATCAACATCTCGCCGGTGATCGAAGAGTGCAACATCTTCTCCCTGCCGTTTTTTATCAACACCTTCGAGAACGTCGACAAACTGGAGCGCGGCGAGACCGGCAAGGCCATTTTCGCCGCCATGCAGAGCAAGGGCCTCGAGCCGCTGGCCTGGAGTGAAAACGGGTTCCGACAGATCACCAACAGCAAGCGCGAGATAAAAATGCCCGATGACCTGAAAGGACTGAAGTTCCGCGTCGTGGGCAGCCCGATCTTTATCGACATCTTCCGGCAGCTCGGCGCGGACCCGGTCAACATGAACTGGGGCGATGCGACCTCCGCCTTTCAGCAGGGCGTGGTCGACGGCCAGGAAAACCCGCTGCCCAACGTCTGCATCCCGGTTCAGATCTGGCAGTACCACAAGTACATCACCCGCTGGAATTACCTGATCGATCCCTTGATCATCTACTGGAGTAAAAAGGAATTCGACGCCTTTCCGCCCGATATCCAGAAGGCCATAAGAGAAGCGGCCATGGAGGCCGGACGCTTTGCAACCGCCCTGGCGCGCGCCGGCATCGACGACGGCACGTCTCTTAAAATCCTCAAGGACGAGTTCAACCACACCATGGAAATCCCGGACCCGGTGGCTTATGTCGAAAGCAAGGGCATGGTGGTGACCAGCTTGACCGACACCCAGCGGAAGGCCTTTGTCGAGGCCACGAAATCTCTTTATGACACCTGGGCCCCGAAGATCGGTGAAGACATCTACAACAAGGCCAAGGCCGACATGGCCAAGTAGGCCCGCAAGCAAAAGCCCCTGCGAATCGCGGCCCTGCAGTCCAGGGGCTTTTCCGTGTCCAGCTGCAGTCTAACCAAGATTGGAGAACCGACCCGATGACACCGCGCATCATGGGCATCCGGATCGATTACTGGCTGGCGGCCGCGATGCTCTTCACGATGGCCGCCATCGCCTTCATCAACGTCCTGAGC
>JBAPWQ010000140.1:0-1548 GCA_049283795.1 Desulfobacterales bacterium
TGGGCGGTTCCATAGCGGCCGCGGACGGGCCGTTTTACTGGGGGCTGTTTTTTCTCTCCATCAGCGGTGCGGTGTTACTGCATGCGGCCACCAACCTGATCAATGACTACTACGACGTGAAAAGCGGCGTGGACACCATCGAGGTCTCTACCGCCCAGTACCGGCCGCACCCGCTGGTGGAAGGTAAGATCCAGCCGCGCAGCGTGCTGGCGGCCGCCTACCTTCTTTTTGCCGTGGCGACCGTGATCGGCCTCTGGCTGGCCGCGGTCCGTGGCTGGCCGCTGCTGGCCATCGGGGTGGCGGGCATCCTGGCCAGCATCGCTTACACCGCACCGCCGGTCAGCTACAAGTATGTGGCCCTGGGCGAAGTGTCGGTGTTTCTGATGTGGGGGCCGCTGATGGTGGAGGGGGCTTATTTCGTCCAGCGTCAGGCTTTCAGTCTCGATGCCCTCTGGATCAGCATTCCCTTCGGGGTGATCGTGGCCCTGGTCCTGCTGGCCAACAACCTGCGCGATATCGATCACGACAGAAACCGGGGCATCCGCACCATTGCGATCCTTTTGGGGGCGCAAAAAGGATTCGTTCTCTATGCCGTGTTGATTTCGCTGGCCTACCTGTCCATCCTGGTGATGGTTCTGCTCGGGACGCTGTCGCCGTGGTCGCTGCTGGTCTTTTTTTCACTGCCGATCGCGGTGAAGCTGCTCAAGCTCATGGCCAGAAAAATACCGGATGACGCCGATGCGCGCACCGCCCAGCTCGATACCGCCTTCGGGGTCCTGCTGGTCATCTCCCTGATACTGGAGGCAGTATTTTGAAGCCGGTAGAAAAAGACGGACTGGCGCCGGTGGTCGGCACGGCTGCGCTGGCGGCCGTCTTGTGGGTTTTTACCTTCTACATTGAGTGGGGCGTTTTCTGGTACAAGATTTCCGCTTCGGCCCTCACCCTGACGGCGCTGTCGTTTCTGTTCCAGTCGCCCCGGGTGCTGCACCTGAAGGTTGACCTGCGCGCCGCAGCCCTGGGCCTGGCCTCCGCGGTTGCGCTGTACCTGGTCTTCTGGGCGGGAAAGACCGTCTCCTCGATGATCCTGCCGTTTGCCGGCGACCAGATCGGCTCCATCTACCAAAAAGGTGAGGGGACCTCCATTTGGAAGATCGCCCTGCTGCTTTTTTTTGTCACGGGACCCTGTGAAGAGCTCTACTGGCGGGGATTTTTGCAGCGCCGCCTTATGGGCCGATTTGGAAATGGAAGGGGGTGGATCATCGCCACCGTCCTTTATGCCGGCGTGCATATCGCATCGCTCAATTTCATGCTGATCGGGGCCGCCGGAGTCGCCGGCGCCTTCTGGGGCGCCATGTACTGGCGCCTGAAAGACCTCACCCCGGTCATCATCTCGCACTCCATCTGGAGTACGGTTATTTTCGCCATCCTCCCGGTGCCGTAAAGAACACCGCGCTGGCCTGGCTCAAACAAGGCGGAAGATCCTTGGAGCGCTGGGTCGGAGTTGCGCGGTGGCGGGAAAAGTCGCTGTTTACTTGCTGCGAGTTCAAG
>JBAPWQ010000141.1:0-3525 GCA_049283795.1 Desulfobacterales bacterium
TTCTATGGGTATCGCTTTCACTGTTTAATCTCCACGTCAAAAACATGATAAGACCAGGGTGGCAAATCGAGGTAGAGCCCGCGCTCGAGCAATTCGTTCCCTTCGCGGATATAGCTGGCGGAACTGAACAAGTCCTTGAGCCGGACCGAACGGTTTGTGATTTCGGGAAAAGGCAGGGTGATATAGCACTGGCTGGGATGGGGGGCGAAATTCACGGCGACCAGCATCCGTTCACCGGCGGATCCCTGCCAGGTATGGGCGACGAATGCATCCCAGGACCCGTTCCCGTCCCAGGCCGGCTGACAGGCAAGCCACTGCCATTCCCCGCTTTTCGCGACGGGTTTCCGGAGGATGGCAAGCAAATGATCATAGAACGCTTCGATCGCCTTGTCCGGAGATTCTTCAGGCGCCCGAACGAGATGCGGTGAAATGCTTTTCCTGCGGCCGTCGAACTGCCCCTGGTGAAAGAAGCGCAGGCCCGGCGTGACGTACGTAATCACCGCGGCGACCCGGTGAACGTGGGGCTCAAAGGCGGCGGAAGCGCGAGGTTCGTCGTGATTCTCCAGAAAACGCGCGAGCTTGGCCTGATATTCGAGCGCCGCGTGCAGGTGCTCGCGCACCGGCCGGGCCTGACCTTCGCGCAGGCGGTCATAGAGGCGCTTGTCATAGGTGTAATCGAATCCCTGCTGCTGCAGCGTCCATTCCAGGTCCCAGTAGACCTCGGCCATAAAACAAAAATCAGGGTATTGTTCCCGGACTGTTTCTGTGGCTCTCGGCCAAAACAGCTCCGGCCGGCGGCCCCATGTTCGTTCAAAGACATCTGGCAAGACCAGCATGGCCATGTCACAGCGCACCCCGTCACACTGGTCGGCGATTTTCTCGAGCTCGTGGATCATCGCTTCCTGGGTGGCGGGATGGCTGTAATCGAGCTGCAGGGTGTCCGGCCAGCCGGGAAAATAGGGATCCCGGCCATAAGCCAGGATCGAGTCCCCCTTTTTCCGTTTGACCCGAATATAATTCTGCGGCTCCCGAGTCAACAGATCCTCGGTGCCCGTGACGAAATACTCCGGGTGGTCCTCGACCCAGGGGTGATCCGGTGCCATGTGGTTCGGGACAAAGTCGAGCATCAGCTTCAGTCCGCGCATTTGTAGACGTTGCCGCAAACGTGCGAGTGCCGCATCACCGCCCAGATCGCGATGTACGGTGTAGTTTTGAATGGCGAACCCGGAACCGGCGATGTCTCCGTCCTTAAGGTCTGTCAGCGTTTCCTCGAACTCGCGCCGCCATTCGGGGTTCGCTCGCGAGACCGCCTGCGCCGCCGGGCCGGTCTGCCACACGCTCAAAAACCAGATCCAGTCAAAGCCCATCCCTGCCAGTCGATCCAGTTCGGCGTCCGGGAGATCATCGAGCTGCGCGGACCGGCCCAGCGTCTGCGACAGCAAGGTCAGCCAGACGCGCGTGTTGACTTGATAGAGCGATGGATAACAGATTTTCTTCATCATTTCCTCCCCGGTTGGGGGATCTCGCCCATCGCTGCATCTTTACCTCCCTCGAGTATCTTATGCGCTTCAAAAGACGCAAAAAGATGCATGATTCGCGCGATCCCCCCGGACCATCCCGTCTGGTGGCTCGCGCCGACCCCCGCGCCGGAGTCGCCATGGAAGTACTCGTAGAATAAGGGGTAATCTCTCCAATGGGGATCTTCCTGGTATTTTCGTGACGTCCCATGCACGGGCCTTTTCCCTTGCTCATCCTTCAGGAAAATCTTGGACAATCGGCGCCCGATCTCCTCCGCCACTTCATATAGGTTCATCTGCTTTCCCGACCCCGTCGGGCATTCGATGGTGAATGAATTCCCGTAATACAGGTAATACTGAAGCAGCGCGCGCAGAATCAGCATGTTGACCGGCATCCAGACCGGGCCGCGCCAGTTCGAGTTGCCGCCGAACATGCCGCTGTCCCCCTCTCCCGGGACATACGACACCCCGTACTCCTGATCGCCGAGCCGGTAGGTGTAGGGGTGTTCCCGATGAATGCGCGAGAGGGCCCGAATGCCGAAGGGACTCAGGAATTCCGCCTCATCGAGCATGATTTTCAGCACCCGGCGGAGATTGGCTTCGTTCAGGACCGATCCCAAGAGTCGCTTTTTATGCCCGGGCTTCTGCGGGTCATGAATGAAGGCCATCAGTTCGGGGCGCACCTGGAGATACTCGCTCACGGCCTGGCCGACATCGGGGTACTTCGTCGCTATTTTTCTCTCGAAAATGGTCACCGCGCAAAGGGGCAGCAGCCCGACCATCGAGCGGACCTTCAGGCGTTCGGACCGCCCGTCCGGCAAGCGCAGCACATCATAAAAGAAGCCGTCCTGCTCATCCCACATCCCGGCTTCCTCGCCCGGCCGAATCATTCCCGAAGCGATCATGAGGAAGTGTTCGACGAATTTCATCGTAAGACTGATATAGGCCGGATTGGCCAGCGCCAGTTCGGCGCTGATCTCGACCATGTTCTGACAGAAGAGGGCCATCCAAGCGGTGCCGTCGGCCTGTTCCAGATATCCGCCCGTGGGCAAAGGCGCCGATCGGTCGAAGACCCCGATGTTGTCCAGCCCCAGGAATCCCCCTTCGAATGCGTTGTTGCCGGAACGATCTTTCCGGTTCACCCACCAGCTGAAGTTAAAAAGCAGCTTGTGAAAGCACCGTTCGAGCCAGGCAAGGTCTCCCTGTCCGCGCTGCGCTTTCCCCGTCAAGTAAGTGTAGATCGTCGACCAGGCGTGCACCGGGGGGTTCACGTCACCGAAGTTCCACTCGTAGGCGGGGATCTGGCCGCTGGGGTGCAGGTAACGAGACTTCAGAAAGAGTTCCAGCTGTTCTTTGCCAAAGTCCTCATCCACCAGCGTCAGCGCCATGACATGGAAGGCCGAATCCCAGGCGGCATACCAGGGGTATTCCCATTTGTCGGGCATCGAGATCACGTCCGCGTTGACCATGTGTCCCCAGCGGTCGTTGCGGACGGAACGCTGATTCGCCTCGTACGGCTGAATGCCGTGCTGTTTGAGCCACCGGGCGACGTCATAGAAATAGAACTGTTTGGACCAGAGCATCCCGGCCAGAGCCTGCCGCATGACCCCCGCCGCGTCGGGGGTAACCGAGACAGGGATGACGGTCGCATAGAACTCGTCGGCTTCCTTCAGCCGGGTCTCGAAGACCGATTCAAAAGCCTTTCCGAAAAGTTCACCGAATTCTTTTGAGTCATCCTTAATCGGCTGATCGCTGAGTCGCAGGCGAATGATGCGGGACTCTCCGGCCCCCAGGGTGAGCGGGTAATGGGCCGCAACCTTGGTCCCCGTATTCGCGGGATTGACCGTTTCTTTGGTGCCGTTAACGATGAAGTTGCCGATGCCGTCTTTCACGTAAGGGAAAGTGTTGGGCGTGCCGACCAGCCGCTGCGTATTGGTTTCATTCTCCGTTAAAAAAAACGCCGACGCCCCTTGCGCGTAAAAGAAGCGCTCACCGAGTTCTCGATGCG
>JBAPWQ010000142.1:0-8922 GCA_049283795.1 Desulfobacterales bacterium
GTTGGTGGTCGGATTGGTGAAGGCGCACAGCGCCTTGCAGTGCTTCAGGATGCCGCCGATGGCATAGAGCGCTTCCTGGGAGACCCCGGCATACTTGTCGCCCGCGAAGGTGGTCTGGCCATCCTTCCAGATGCTCAGGTGGGTGTGCATGCCGGTGCCGTTGTCCCCGTAAAGCGGTTTGGGCATGAAGGTCACGGTGTGCCCGTGGCGATAGGCCACGTTCTTGAGCACGTATTTGAACCACTTCAACTGGTCGGCCATCTGCACCAGCGGCTTGAAGCGCATGTCGATTTCCGACTGCCCGGCGGTGGCCACCTCGTGGTGCTGGGCTTCGATTTCGATGCCGAGGCCCTGAAGGGTGAGGACCATTTCGGTGCGCAAATCCTGAAACTTGTCCATCGGCGGCACCGGGAAATACCCTTCCTTGTGACGGGGCTTGTAGCCCAGGTTCGGGCACTCGTCGCGGCCCGAGTTCCAGATGCCCTCGATGGAGTCGATTTCATAAAAGGCCCGGTTGGTGGCGGAGTCGAAGCGGATGTTGTCGAAAATGAAGAACTCGGCTTCGGGCCCGATAAAGGCCGTATCCCCGATGCCGGTGCTCTTCAGGTAGGCTTCCGCTTTCTGCGCGATGAAGCGCGGGTCGCGGCTGTAGGATTCCCGGGTTATGGGGTCGGCGATGTTGCAGATCAGCACCAGGGTGGTCTCGGCGAAAAAGGGATCGATCTTGGCGGTCAGCGGATCCGGAATGACCAGCATGTCGCTGGCGTTGATCGGCTGCCAACCGCGGATGCTCGAGCCATCGAAACCGAAGCCGTCCTCGAAACACGATTCGGACAACTCGCTGATGGGGACCGAGAAGTGCTGCCACAGGCCGGGGAAATCCATGAAGCGCAGATCGAGCATCTTCGCGCCGCTCTCTTTTCCTAATTTCACTACGTCTTTGGGTGTCATACGCTGTCCTCCTTGTCTTTCTGATTGATAAATTCAAAATTTCACATCGTGCCCATCCGGTTATGGACGGAAACGAACTAAATGGCGTCCTTGCCGGTTTCCCCGGTCCTGACGCGGATCGCTTCTTCGATCGGGGACACGAAAATCTTGCCGTCGCCGATTTTGCCGGTGCTGGCGGCCTCGCGTATTTTTTCGACGACTTTCTCCGCCCGTTCGGCTTCGACCACGATCTCGATCTTGACCTTGGGAATGAAATCCACGATGTATTCGGCGCCGCGGTAGATTTCCTTGTGGCCCTTCTGGCGACCGTAGCCCTTGACCTCGCTGATCGTCATTCCCTGAATGCCGATTTCGTTCAATGCTTCCTTGACGTTATCCAATTTGAAGGGTTTGACGATCGCCTCTATCTTCTTCATATTTCCGACCTCCTGTTCGATGTGGCAGATGCAATTGTTTTTGGGGGTTCCGCCGCTGGCGGTTAAATGATCTCGAATCCTCTTTCACCGTGCAGGGCACTGTCGAGCCCTTCGATTTCACTCTCCTTTTCCACTCTCAATCCGCCGGTGATCAACCGGGTGACATACACGAGTATGATCGTTCCGACGGCCGTGAAAGCGGCCGTGGCGGCAATGGAGACAATCTGGATCCACAGTTGTTTCGGGTTTCCATAAAAAAGTCCGCGTCCGGCTTCATTGACGGCGGGATCGGCGAAGAGGCCAGTGGCCAGGGCGCCCCATATGCCGCACATGCCGTGGACGCCGAAGGCATCGAGCGAATCGTCGTAGCCGAGCCGGTGTTTCAGGACGGTGACCCCGAGGTAGCCCAGCAGGCCTGCCCCGGCGCCGATCACCAGCGCGGCCGGCATGCTGACGAAGCCCGCCGCCGGCGTGATGGCCACCAGCCCGGCCACGATACCCGAGGCAATTCCCAGTACGGTCGGCTTCTTGCTGACCGTCCACTCGGCGGTCATCCACGCCAGGGCCCCGATGGCGGCCGAGGTGTTGGTCACCAGGAAGGCCGAGGCGGCGATGCCGTCGGCCGCCAATTGGCTGCCGGCGTTGAAGCCGAACCAGCCGAACCACAGCAATGCGGCCCCCAGCGCGGTCAGAGTGATGCTGGACGGGAACATGGCCTCCTTGCCGTAGCCGATCCGTTTGCCGAGCACCAGCGCCAGGACCAATCCGGCGACGCCGGCATTGATATGAACCACTGTTCCGCCGGCGAAGTCAAGTGCGCCCATGCGCCCCATCCAGCCGCCACCCCAGACCCAGTGGGCGATGGGGCAGTAAACAAAGGTAATCCAGAGAATGGTGAAAACGATCCAGGACGAAAACTTCATCCGGTCGACGATCGAGCCCAGCACCAGGGCCACCGTGATGCAGGCGAAGGTCATCTGAAACAGCGCAAACACGTAAGTCGGGATCGACCCCGTAAGGCTGTCAACGCCGATGCCGTTCATGAAAAGATGCGTCAGACCGCCGGTGATGCCGCCGTGGTCGGGGCCGAAGGCGATGCTGTAGCCCCACAGGACCCAGATCACGCTGCCCAGGCAATAGGCGACAATCGTCATGGCGATGGTGTTGAGAAGGTTCTTGTAGCGCGACATTCCGCCGTAAAACAGCGCCAGGCCGGCCGGGGTCATCATCATCACCAGGGCGGTCGAGACGATCACCCAGGCCGTGTTGCCCGTGTCGAGCGTATCGGCCGCTTGGGCGAGGGAAAAGGGCGCGAGCCATAGCGGGGCGGCTATCATCCAGGGCTTAACTCTCATCTTTTTAAAATTCCTCCTTTTGGGCTTGAACTCTGCGGCTGAGATAATTTCGGGCCAAAACTGCCGGGCATTGACATGGGGCGGATGATCAAAGCGGCGCCACGGGGGCGGTCCGTCCCAAGCGCTTATTCACCAGCAGTCTATCCGAAATGGTTTTTTTGATGGCCTCCACCTGTTCCGGAACGTCGACCTTCTGGCCGTCGAAATCGCGCACGTAAAACACGTCGACCACCTGGTCGACTTTCGTGGCGATTTTGGCCACCCAGATGTCCAGCCGGCAGGCGAAGATGGCATCGGTTATGTTGAACAGCAAGCCGGGGTAGTCATAGGTGAAGACCTCGATAATCGTGAAGAAGCTCGAACTGTGGTTGTCGACCTCGACGCGATTGGGCCGGTCGAGCAACGGGGGTTTTTTGCGCCGGGAGCCGGCGATTTTTTTACGCAAGACCTCGGTCAGATCCAGTTTGTCCGCCAGCGCCTCTTCCAGGTTTTCTTCCGCCCTGAGCCAGCGCTCCTCTTCGAACAACTGGTCCGGCGGCGGTTTGACCTCAAAGATGTCGACGGCAATCCGGTTGCGCCAGGTAAAGATCTGGGCATCGATGATGTCGATATTGTTCAGGGTGAAGACACCGGCAATCTTGGAAAAAAGGCCCGGCCGGTCCTTGGCGCAAATCTTGACCGTCCGGGTTTCGGAGTCCGCCGCGCGGGTGACGTTCCACATGAATTCGCGCTCCGCGAGCCTCTGGTAGCAGTCGATGTCCTGCAGGATCTGGTCCGGCGTGGCGTATAGCAGGTAGCGCGGCGAGAGAAAACCGAAGATCTCTCCCAGGTCCCGGCGTTCGGCATCCGTCTTGACGGTCGCCAGCACGCGCTCCTTTTTAAGTTCGATGCCCTGCACGGCCTCGCGCGTCGCCAGTTCCCCGTTCTGCAGAATGTTGAGCACCTTCAGGAACAGGTCCCGCAGCAGGATGGCGGTCCATTCGTTCCAGGCGTTGGGCCCGGTCGACATGCAATCGGCCACCGTCAGAAGGTAGAGCATTTTCAGCCGTTCGATGTCCTCGATTTCCCGGGCGCAGGCGATGGCGGTTTCCTCGTCATGGATGTCTCTGCGGGTCGCGGTCTTGACCAGGTACAGATGCTTTTGAACCAGAAAGGCGACCGTTTCGATGTCCGGCGCGGAAAAGCCCTTGGCCGCCAGCACCCGCCGGGCCATGTCGGCGCCGCTGACCGAGTGGTTGTCGCTCTCGACCCCCTTGCCGATGTCGTGCAGGAGGGCCGCCCAGAGCAGCAGGTTGCGGTGTTTCAGCTTGCGGTAAAGATCGGGGTACAGCGGATGGGCGTGCGGGTCATCGCCCGTGCCGAAGTTCTTGATGGCCTGCACGGTGCGCAGCAGGTGCTTGTCGACCGGGTAAACATGGTATTCATCGTATTGAATCCGGTTGACGACGCCGTGAAACTCGGGAATCAGCCTGACTAGAAATCCGGTGTTGAGCATTTCCCGCAGAACGCTGAAGACGCGGGCCGGAGACAAAAGAATGCGTTCGAAGGCCTGCACCGTTGCGGGGGCGTTGATAAAATCATCGTCGGCCAGGTAGGTGAACTCCCTGACCACCCGGGTGGCTTCCGCGCTCAGCGGCAGCTTGAGCCGCAGGCTCTCTTCGAAGATATTGATCAAAAGGGCCGGGGTGCGCACCACGTCCGCGGGCGAGGTGAACGTGAGCGAATCTCGATCCACGGCCAGGCCTTTAATGGCGGTTTGCTTGAGCGGCTTTTTCTTGGAGCGGCCCTTGGTCATGTACCCGAGATCGTAGAGAAACATCAGGTGCTGCTGTTTGATGAACTCCATCTGGCCCTGCAGGACGCCGAGAAAGACTTCCACCGCCTGCTGCCCGTTTGATTTCCTGAACCCCAGGGTTTCGGCGAGCTTGATCTGGCTTTCGAAGTGCAGTTGATCGCATTTCCGGCCGCACAGCAGGTGCAGGTGGTTGCGGACGTTCCAGATGAAGGTGAGGGCATGAATCAGGTTCTGGTATTCGCCGTGGGAGAGCTGACCGAGGTATTCCAGATCGCGGGGTTGCTTGAGCTGATATTCGATGCGCGCCAGCCACAGCATCGTATGGTAGTCGCGCAGGCCCCCCTGGCCTTCTTTTAAATTCGGTTCCAGCCGGTAGGTGGAATCACCGAAGGTCACGTGCCTCTGGCGGTTGGTGGCGATCAGCCAGTCGATGACCTGGCGGGGCCGGCGGCTCAGGATTTTGCGGTGGAGCTGCTCCATCAGTTCCGAATAGAGCAGGGATACACCGCAGATGAACCGCGAGTCCAGAAGCGGGGTCAGGACTTCGTGGTCCTGGCGCGCAAGGGCGACGCACTCCTTGAGAGAGCGGATGGCATAGCCCACCTCCAGGCCGATGTCCCACAGGGGATAGACGATTTCCTGGATCAGGCTTTCGGCGCCGTCCGGAACGTTCTTTTTGAACAGGAACAGCAGGTCGACGTCCGAATGCACGCACTGCTCGCCGCGGCCATATCCCCCAAGGGCGATGAACACGTAGGGATTTTTTACGATCCCGAGCTGCGGACCGATCAGGCTGGTTTCAAATCTTTCCCTGAAATACTCATCCAGGATCCGGGTGTGCCGCTCTATGAAAACCGGGGCATCCAGCCGGGGCAGATCGGCCAGCAGGTCGTCGCGTTTTTGTCGCAGCCCCAAGGCCCCGTTTTCCTGGCCGCTCGGTATCGTTTTTGAACTCTGCATCCGACTCCTCGCAAATTGATCCTCGGGACTCGTTTTGTGCAACGGTTGTGCCACGATGCGCCATCTCAAAAAAATCCGCGGATGACCCGCCGGCGCAGCCCACAGGCCGACGGACCAGAGGCCGCGGGCCGTTTTGAATCGCCCGCGGCGTCATTTTTAATAGATTAAATTATTTCAATATATTAAAGGGAATCGTCGGAAAGGATCGGGCCTGAAACGATTGGTGAAACCGCCGGCTCCCGATGGGGAGACACCGGCGGCCTGGCCAGGGTCCCATGCTGCGGCGACAGGAAACTCAGCGGGAGCCGTGGCCGGCACAGCTTATTCTATACAAATTTGTGGAATGTTAACAAATTAAATTACAATAATGTATTAAGTTAACTAATGATCACTTCTTCCAAGGATTTGTGCCGCGGCCGTTTATAGAAATTGGCAGGGTGGGGGGACTAACCTGATTTATCGACAAATTTGTAATATTTATGGCGGCGCCGCCTTATTCAATGAAGAGTTTCCATAATTCCTCGACTTTGCGGCGCAGCCGCCCGAAAGTGTCAACCGGCACGCAGGCGGTTTTTTCCTGAAGACTCAACTTGTGGGCCACGGCCCTGTAGATGAGGTAGGCGTGCTTGAGGAGATGGGCATCGTACTCGTGGACGACACCGCTGTCGATCAGGGTGTGAATCAGGCGCACGTTGTCGGTCCAGACCAGCAGCTCCGGGTGGGCGGCGGCATGGCGCAGGACCAGGTACTGAACCAGAAATTCGATGTCGACGATACCACCGGTGTCCTGTTTGATGTCGAACACGTTTTCTTGCGGCTGGAGCAGTTCGGCCCGCATGCGCTGCCGCATTTCAAGAACTTCGGCCCGCAGTTTGTCCGGGTCGCGCCGCCGGCCCAGCACCTCGCGGCGGATCTTTTCGAAGCGACGGCACAGGCGCATATCCCCCCCGACGGCGCGGGCCCTGATCAGGGCCTGATGCTCCCAGGTCCAGGCTTCGGTGAGCTGGTAGTCCCGGAACCCATCGATGTGGCTGACCAGAATACCGGAACTGCCGCTGGGCCGCAGGCGCATGTGGGTTTCGTACAGGATGCCGGCCCGGGTATGCGAGGTCAGGATGTGGATGACCCTCTGGCCGAGGCGGGCGTAGAACTGGCGGTTGTCGATCGGGTGCGGGCCGCCGATGGTCGGGCCCTCGGTGCCCGAGTGGAGAAACACGAGGTCCAGGTCGCTGCCGTACCCCAGTTCCAGGCCCCCCAGTTTGCCGTAGGCGACAACGGCAAACCCGCGCTCAGCGGGGGCACGGCTCGCGGCAGCGGCCGGCCGGCCGTGCTTGGCGACCAGGTGCCGCCAGGTCAACTCGAGCACTTTTTCGATGACCGCCGTGGCGATGTCGGAGAGGCGGTCGCTGACGCGCATCAGCGGCAGCGCTTCGGTCACGTCGGCCGCCGCGACCCGCAGCACGTTGACCTGTTTGAAGATCCGCAGCGTTTCCATCTGGTATTCGAGATCATCGGGCAGCTGCTCGAACCGCAGCCGCAGGTCCTGATCGAGGTCCTCTTTTCCGGGCGGGGCATAGAGCGTGCGCGGGTCCAGCAATTCGTCCAGCAGCACCGGGTGGCGGGTCAGAAAGGCGGCAATCAGGGAACTGGCGCTCGACAGCCGCACGAGGTGATCGAGCGCCGCCGGGTTTTCGAGCAACAGGGCGAAGTAGGACGCCCGCCCGTCGATGGCCTTTATCAATCCGCTGATGCGTGCCAATGTGGTCAGGGGGTCGCTGCCGCGGCCGGCTTTTTCGAGCAGCAGCGGCATCAGCTTGTCCAGGCGCTGGCGGCCTTCCTTGCCGAGCGGCCGCTGGGCCAGGTCGGCCTGTAGGTGCTCGAGAATTTGCGCGGCGGACGCCGGCGGCCGATACCCGAGGTCGGCCAGCAGGTCATCGCGCCGGCTTTCTTCCAGCAGCCCGAGCCAGAGTGCGCTCAGATCCCGTTCCGCATTTGTTTCCCGGGAGCCACCCGATTGCAGTAGTAGAGAGAAGTGCTGATGCACTGTTTTGCGGTGGTCTTCGAGCCTGCGTTCCCATTCGACCGGATCATCATAGCCCATCGAGGCGGCCAGGCGGTGCCTGGCAAGGGGGTTTCCCGGCAGCCGGTGGGTTTGTTTATCGGCAAATTCCTGCAGGCGGTGTTCCAGGATTCGCAGAAAGATGTAGGCCTCCCGCAGCGCTGAACAGACGCTTGGCGGCACGGTGCGTCCCTCGCCGAGGATCGACAGGATTTTCAAGATCCCGCGTGCCTGCAAAGCGGGGGTTATACCGCCGCGGATGAGCTGGAAAACCTGGCCGAAAAATTCGATTTCACGGATTCCGCCGCGGCCCAGCTTGATATTATCGGCCATCTCCCGGCGATCGACCTCGAGGGTGATCCGCTGTTTCATGTCCCTCAGGGACTCGAAGGCGCCGAAATCCAGGTAGCGGCGGTAAACAAACGGGTTCATGCGCTGCAGGAGGCTTTCGCCGCCGTGCCGGTCGCCGGCCACCGTGCGGGCCTTGATCCAGGCGTAGCGTTCCCATTCGCGGCCCTGCTGATGGTAATAGTGCTCCATGGCGTCGAAACTCATCGCCAGCGGTCCGTCGTCGCCGAACGGGCGCAGGCGCACATCCACGCGAAATACGAAGCCGTCGGCCGTCACCTTGCCGATAACCTGCAGCAGCCGGCGGCACAGCCGCGTGAAAAACTCATCATTGCTCACGGCCACCGGGCCGCCGGCCGTTTCGCCACTTTGCGGATAGGCGAAGATCAGGTCGATGTCGGAGGAAAAGTTCAACTCCTTGCCCCCGAGTTTGCCCATACCGATGACAACCAGTTGCTGGGGCGAACCATCAGGGGCGCTCGGCACACCGTGGGCATCGCACTGCCGGCGGTAGAGCAGCGCCAGCGTCCGGTCGATGACCGCGTCGGCCAGTGCCGTCAGCTCGGCCATGGTGACAAAAAGATCGGAGGTTCCGGAAAGATCGCGCCAGGCGATGCGAACCAGTTCCCGCCGCCTGAAGTCGCGCAATATTTTTTCGATTTCGGCTTGGGTGGTGAGGCCTTCGAGCACGCGCTCCAGCGCGTGGCCGTAGGCATCGGCCGGGTAGTCCCGCTCCAGGTCGCCGCTGCGGGCCAGGTCCGCCAGCAAAGCCGGGTGCCGGACGCAGTTTTCGAACACGAAATCGCTGAAGGCAAATACGCGGCCGGCGCTGCGCCGGAATTCAGGCGCTACCGGAAGGCGGATGCCGGATTCCTCGGCGGCGGCGATGAGGGCGCGCCATTTGTTTTCGGCGTGTTCGGCCGAAAATCCGGCCATCGTCTCAGCGGACATGAGCTATTCCATGTTCTTGCGGGCCTGCTTGAGGAGGAGAAGGGCGCTCGGGATTTGTCCGACACGCGTGATGAGAAAGGCCGAGTA
>JBAPWQ010000143.1:0-5239 GCA_049283795.1 Desulfobacterales bacterium
GCGCCATCCTGCTCGAATTCATGGGCCAGACGGTTCACAAGAGTTTCGTCCCGGTAAAGATGGCCCAGGACAGCATGGAGTTGACGGGCGTCGTCGAGTGCCTTACCGCGAATTACCGGAAGCATATGCTGGCCTCGCTGCAGGCATCTGTCTCTGCCAGCGATCCTCTTGGCCAATTTAAAAACGACGTCGAAACCAACAACTTTAACTGTGGTGATTACACGGCCACCACCTCCTGGATCGTTTTTACCGGCAGTGGAGAAACGAACGTTTTGGCGGAGGCGGCGGATAATTCGGGCGAAAATCGGGTCTTGAAGGTGACGATCGTTCGTGGCCAGCACGAGGTAACGGCCCTGTACACCCAGTAACCCGATCCGGTTCAGACGAAAAAAATTATGGGATCTTCCCGACCGAAATATGCCTCCAGACCCATTGGAACTTTTGCACGGTCCCTGTCCGCAGGTCGGTCCCTCACCGTATGTGGGCAACGGGCCGGTTTCACGCTGGTCGAGGTGGTGGCATCGCTGTTGATCGTCGGCATCCTGGGCGCCATCGCCGGCATGGGACTGGTCACCGGCCTGCGCGGCTACATGCAGGCCAAGGAAAACGGCCACCTGGCCCAGAAAGCCCAGATCGCCATGGCCCGCATCAAGCGCGAACTGATGGAGATCACCGATGTCATCGACGGTGCGGACGGGACCGATCCCTGGGTCCTCTTCGACAACCCGATGGGCCGACAGGCTTTACGGAAACACGGCAATATCCTGCAGCTGGGCAGCCAGGAACCGACGAAAGTAGATCTTGACGGCGTGGTTTGGGATACATTGATCGACCAGATCGATCAGGAGGATCAGGAGAAGAACTTCAGGATCGCGTACAGAAGCGGGTCAGGTGATTGGGACATAGGCAATGATATCGATTTGCTGTCCACCATTGATGTCACATTCGTCCTGCGTCGCGAGGAAGGCCGAGCTGGTAAAGAGGGTACGGTCCCTTTCAACACCACCGTCAGCCTGCGCAACACCAAGAACACCGGCGGAGCGGCCGCCATGACCGACGATGATTACACGCGTGCCGCAAGCCGATACAACTGCTTTATCGAATCGGCCGGCGGCGGTATTTTACCGGCCACGTCCCTGCCCGCTAAGCGCGCTTTCCTCACAGTTTTTCTTTTATGGCTCTTTTGGATCACATCGTTCACCGATTGCCGCCGACTTAGGCGGCGCCAAAGAAACACACCCGCCGGATCGTCATCCGCTCACAACCAAAGCGGCCACGTTCTGGTGGCGCTGGTGGTCACCCTGCTCCTGTTTGCCGCCCTGGGGGCCGGCATGGTTTCCCTGATCGGCACCTCCGCCACCAGCCAGGTAACCGGCGACACCGCCAACCGTGCCTATTATCTGGCTGAATCCGGTTTCCGCTACGCCGCCAGCCGCTATCTCAACGCCACCGATGCCAACGGCATCTGCAAATCCCAGGACGAAAAGAGCCAGACTCTTGCAGACCTCCACGACATCCTGTTCACTCTGGCCGGAAATGACGGAAAGTTTCGCCTGAAGATATTCCCTTATTTTCTGACTGTGACAGGCACACCCACACTTGGCAGCACTACGTTGGCAACCCATTTTTCCGGCGCAAAGCCCGAAGGGTTCGCCCTGCCGCCAACGGGCACCAACGCCCGCGTTAAAATCGGCGATACCGTCTATTCCTATACTTCTTATAACGAAGACACCGGGCAGCTCTCTCTATCCGAACCGCTTGCCGACTTCGACTGCGCTAAGGCCGTCGTCAAGCTGATCGGTTTCCCGGGCAGCAGCGCCACCCTGACGAAAGACGGAAACCTGACATTGTCCGACGGCGATTTTTTCCCCAAGACGCAGGGACGAATTAAAATCGATGGCGTGGCTTACGGTTATGCGACCCGCACCGGCGATGTCCTTCAGAACATTATTGCCGTCGATAATCCCGAAGAAAATATCAACAAATCGATTAATTCCACCACCGAGGTCGTCCTGGAGCCCTTCGTCACAATCCGGTCGACCGGAATTGTCGGCCAGGGTGATATGGCCGCAGCGCGTGAGGTCGTTTACAATGTGCCGATACCGGAACGACCGAATACGCTCTTTAAAGAAATATTTTATGACCCGTTCGACGACGATGCGAACTGGGCCGGCCCCTTCTTGGGCGACTTTGACGTGCAGTCATTTGAAGGTGACAGCGCTTTGGCGGTCACCGGCACACAGTCCGGCGTCGATTCACCGAAAGCCGCTCTGCTGCCGTTCAACTGGTCGACCAAGAGAATCAACTTTGCATCGGCCCACAAATCCGCTGGACGGTTCCTGAGCTATGACGCCCAGGTAAAAATTCTCTTCGACCTCTTGTCAGATTCCGGAACCTGGGAAGACGGAAACGAACTCGGCACGGCGCCCGACGGGCTGCCAAAATACTTCATGGCCGGCATCGCCTTCCGCCTGGAAGAAAACCTCAACACCTATGGCCTCTCGCTGACGCGCGGATCATCATCCACGCCGCCGGTGCCCGATAATATCTCCCCCGGATTGATGCCGCAGGACCAGACCCCGATGCTCGTGCTCTGGCAGAACAGGATCGGCGATACCCCAGCCGCCAACTGGTTGGCCTATGGCGTGTTGCCGCAGAGCATTATCTTTTCCGACGATATGGAATCGGGAGAAAACGACTGGACCCAAACCATGGCGGCAGGCAATGAGTGGAGCCTCATCGAATATGCGGCTGATTCACCACTCCATAACAGCGGCACCCATTCCTGGACCACCAGCCCGGGCGGTGCTTACGGGGATGGCGAAGACCTGTATTTAGAGTCGAAAGAAATTGATCTTTCGGGCTTCGGTTCAGCACTTCTGACCTTCTGGACCCGCTACCAAATCAATACCTGTAACGACAACGGATTTGTGGAAATCTGCCCCGTGGATACCGGGACAAACTGTGACAGCGATACCGATTGGATTAGGTTGAATGACAAGGCACCCAACCAATGTCCTGATGGCTCCGGCATTTCAGTACCGAATGCATCGAGCCATGCCTCTTACACCGGTAGCAGTATCGCATTAACCGGAAACAGAGAGGGCTGGGTAAAAAAGACTTTGGACATCAGCGATTATATCGGCAACTCCAATACAAAGATTCGCTTTCATTTTAACCGGAACAACGGGGATGCCAACGGCCAAGGCTGGTGGATCGACGATGTGCGGATAACGACTAAAGAGTTCCTCGTTTTTCCGGAAAATAAAGCCACCGTGATGGTGCGCGTCTTCGAAGCGGCTGTCATTCGCTTCACCGCCGCTGGAACGGTAGAAATCGAGGCCGGTGATCTTGTCAGCCAGCCTGATGGTGGTGCCATCGGGGTCGTTGTCGTTCCGCCCGTGCTCGAGCCGGGAACCAACTGGCCAAGCGGTAACGCCAAAGGCATGTTGTGGCTCAACAAAACATCTTCCGACGAGTTTAGAAGCGGGACCCTTGACGTCTTGGGCAAAGGGACGAATATCGCTGCGGTAACCCCCTTCAAGCAGCGAACGAACCTGATCAAGGCTTACTACAACACCTTGTTAAAAACTGGTGAGCCAGGCACATCTTACGACAACCCTTACGACCCCTGGCGGTTGGCCTCACCCCGCGGCCAACTCAGATGGCCGGCGGACGAAGGAGAGCCGACAGTCAATGAAGTGTATAATAAAAACGATTATTTCACCTTGATCGAATGGGATATCGATATTAATTTCAACGTTCCCGACCCGGTTGAGCGGTTGATGGACGAAGAAGGAAAATACACCATCATCGCCACCGACAGCCTTTTAACACCCTCGGACACCTTTTTCCCCACGGCCCTGGTCCGCCCCGAGATCGGCCTCCAGGCTTTCGGCCACGGAGCCATCGATCTCTATTTCGACGATTTCGGAATGCAGGTCTATTTCATATCGGGTACCGGATTTCTCCAGCCCATCCAGCAATAAAGTTTGTAATATCGGCTTCGTGCATTATATTGCCGTGGTAAGAACGAAAATTTAAACCTCATCCATAACCTAAAACTTTTTTAATTTAATAATTTTCGTCAGAAAATTATAAGGAAACTATTGTGAAATTAGCGGTCAGCGGTAAAGGCGGGGTCGGCAAAACGACGTTTGCGGCGCTGCTCATTCGGACTCTCAGCCGAGAGGGCAAACGCGTGCTGGCGATCGACGCCGACCCGGACGCCAACCTGGCGGCGGCGCTCGGCATTGCCGACGCCGACAAGATCATCCCGATTGCCGACATGAAAGATCTGGTCTTCGAGCGCACCGGGGTGCAGCCCGGCACCATCGGGGGCTATTTCTCGCTCAATCCCAAGGTCGACGACCTGCCGGAAGCCCTGTCGGCCAAGCTCGAGAACATCAAGCTGATGCGCCTCGGTGGCGTGTCCAAAGGCGGGGCCGGCTGCATCTGCCCCGAGAGCAGCCTCTTGAAGGCTCTGGTGCGGCACGTCGTCCTGCAGCGCGACGAGGTGGTGGTCATGGACATGGAGGCCGGCATCGAGCACCTGGGCCGCGCCACGGCCAAGGCCGTCGACAAGCTCATCGTGGTGGTCGAGCCCGGCCGCCGCAGCATCGACACAGCCGGCCACATCAAGCAGCTGGCCTCGGAGATAAAGCTGAACAACATCGCGGTCGTCGGCAACAAGATCCGCGGGCCCAAGGACGAGGCCTTTCTCAGGGAGCAGCTGGCCGGGTTCGAGTTCCTGGGGTTTCTGCCCTTCGACGATGCCCTGATCGAAGCCGACCTGCAGGGCAAATCGCCCTTCGATGTCGAATCCTCCGCTACGGCCGTCGTCAAAGAAATGATCACCCGACTCTGATGGCCAGAAGAGGCGAATACCCCCGCCGCCGGCGCCGGCCGGCCCCGCACCAGCCGCCCCATTCGCCCAGGACACCACGGGTGCAGCACCTGAAGGCCGGGGCTGATGCCAAGCTCAAGAAGGTTTTTGCCGGCATCGGGGTGCCGGCGCGCCGGCCCTTCAAGCCCGATCCGTATCAGCTGGAGGCCGTGGCCGCCATCAAACGCTCGGATTGTCTGGTGACGGCGCCGACCGGTGCCGGAAAAACCTGGATCGCCCTGCAGGCCATCACGCACCTGCGCAAAAAAAACGGCAGCGCCTGGTACGCGTCACCCTTAAAAGCCCTGTCCAATGCCAAATATGCCGAGTTTTCGGCCATTTTCGGTGCCGACC
>JBAPWQ010000144.1:0-3870 GCA_049283795.1 Desulfobacterales bacterium
ATATGGGCGCCCTTTTCAATAGGATTTCCCCATCAATAGGATTTCCCTTCCTTGAGCAATTCCCGGAAAACCATGCGGGTGTCGCATTGGGGACAGCGGGGGACTTCTTCGTTCTGAATGTCGACAATCTCCGTGTACCTGCATTTGGGACAGATGACTTCAACAGGCTCCGGTCTTTTTTTCTTGGGGGTCGTCATAGGGCTGCCGATTGTTTAACGTGCCTTAAAGGTGTCTCAGAAAATAATTTCTCTTAATTTCTCTTTGTCTATACCATAAAAGCCGGGAATGTAAAGCCTTGTTTACCGGCACGGTTCGATGGCGCCGGGTGCGCGGCGCGCCGAAAAAACCGCAACGGGCGATACGGTTCGCCGGCTGGCGGAGGAGATGACCGCGCAGCGTAACAGCTTGACAATCCGGCGTGCGGGCGGCTATGGATGACATTCGTGTCGATGGCCCATCATCGCAAACTATTCGAGGGGAGGGACGGTCATGTCCGGTGCCAAAGTTGTCACGGCCGAAAAATTGCTGAGGATTCCGGAAGTTCGGGAAGTCACCGGTTCGGTCTCGCGCGAACTGGTGGAAAGGCGGCGCAGCCAGCCGGCGGTATGTGATGTCTTCAACCACCGGTTTACGGCCTTGAAAACCGACGACCGCTACCGGTTCGAGATCAACAAGGAGGCTCGCCGGCAGCTGCCGGACATCATCGCCAACGCCGTGCAGGCCATTGTCGGTCTCGACGAGGCCGACGACGCTTTTACCAAGACTTTTTGCCGGCGGCGAAATATCGGGATCGTGTTTTCGGGCGGGCCGGCGCCGGGCGGGCACAACGTGATTGCCGGGCTGTGGGACGCGGCCAAAAAGGCGAATGCGGAAACCAGAATATTCGGCTTTCTTCTCGGCCCCGATGGCATCATCGAAAATGAAGCCGTCGAGCTGACCGCCGCGCATGTCGATGCCTACCGCAACCTGGGCGGATTCACGATGATCAAAACCGGTCGCTCGAAGATCGACACCGCCCAGAAGATGGCCCTCTCACGCGAAACCTGCAAGGCCCTGGCGCTGGATGCGCTGGTGATCGTCGGCGGTGACGATTCCAACACCAATGCCGCCTTTCTCGCGCAGGAACTCCTCAAAGACGGCGTCCAGGTGATCGGGGTTCCCAAGACCATCGACGGGGACATTCAGGTCCGGGATGCGGACGGCCACGTGCTGTGCGCCATGTCGTTCGGTTTCCACTCGGCCGCCAGGGCCTTTGCGAGCGCCGTCAGCAGCCTGTCAAACGATTGCAGTTCGGATGTCAAGTACTGGCATATCTGCAAGGTCATGGGGCGCGTCGCCAGTCATCTGGCGCTCGAGGTCGCCCTGCAGACCCACGCCAACATCACCCTGATCGGTGAGGACCTGGCGGATTTCGTCGACCAGAGCCGCATCGACAAGGCCACCGCTAACAACACCATCGACTACACGGCTTACGGGATGACCCTGCGGCACCTGTCGCGGGTCATCTGCAATGCGATCGTGCGCCGGGCCGCGGTCGGAAAAAATTACGGCATCATCGTCATTCCCGAGGGCGTGCTGGAGTTTATCAACGAGATCCAGGTGTTCATCATCAAGCTCAACACCATCATCGCCGAGTACAACGCGACGCACGACAACAGTTTCCACGCCGATTTTCTGCTGCACGAGGACAAGCTCGAATACCTGCGCCGGCTGGCCAAACGCTCGCGCGAAGACAGCTCGTTCACCGTCTGGAACACCCGCGACGACGATCTGTTCAACGACATTCCCGAGTTTTTCAGGGACGGCCTTCTGATCGAACGGGATGCCCACGGCAATTTTCAGTTTTCGCAGGTCGAGACCGACAAGGTCATCATGGGGCTGGTAAAAGACTATCTGGACATTTTGAAGGAAGAAGGCGTCTACCGGCGCGGGATCAAGCGCGAATACTTTCAGAAGACGCTGCAAAAGGGCGGTCTCGATCCGGACGTTTACGGCCCGTTGCTGTTCGAGAATTACGGCGAAGGGGCCTTTTTGCTGCGAAAATCCGCGATCATTTCCCTCAAGACGCTGGAGCAGGCTCTGGCGCGCGCCAACGCGCTGACGCCCAAAGGGACACTGCCGCCGCCGGTCGAAAAGATCTTCCGCAAATCGGTCCCGGATTTCAAGACCCAGACCCATTTTTACGGCTACGATGGGCGCGGCAGCGATCCCACCCGATTCGACTGCAATTACACCTATAATCTGGGCCTGACCGTTTACAGCCTGATTGCCAACGGGGCGACCGGGCAGATGGCGGCCATAAAGAACCTCGAGCACGATTTCAGCTGCTGGGAACCGATCGGCATCCCGATTGCGCCCCTGATGCACCTGGAGGAACGCCAGGGCCGGCTGGCGCTGGTGATTGAAAAAAGTGTGGTCGATCTGGCGTCGAACGCCTTCAAGGTGGTGGATAGCCTGCGGGAAAACTGGCTCGCCGCCACCCCCGGCAACGACGATTATCGCCGGCCGGGGCCCATCCGCTTTTCGGGGCAAATCGAGGAGGACCGGCCGATCACGATGAGGCTCAACGCCATCACGGAAGTCGACGACTGATCAGCCTCTTTGCCGGGCGGTCAATTGCTGGCGTAGGTGACGGTGAAGCCGCTTTCTTCGAGGGATTTTTTGATGCCGGCGGTCTGACAGGCCGCCAAACGAAAGTAGTAGATACGGTTGCCGGTCGTGTGGGCGGTGATGCCGACGTTGATAATGTCGCCGCCGCCGTCGTTGATGATCTGCAGCACGTCCTTCAACGCCCCCGGCTCATTTTTCATCACCACGTCGACGCGCGAGCTGGCGGTCAGAATGCCCATCATGTCGATGAAGGCCCGCAGGATATCCGATTCGGTGATGATGCCGACCACTTGCTGTCCTTCGACGACCGGCATGCCGCCGATCTTGTGCTTGTAGATCAACTGCGCCGCAATTTCGATGTCTTCCTCGGGACCGACCACGATCGGATCGCTGATCATCAGATCGGACAGGCTCACATCGCCCACCATCGACGGTATCAGCCCCTGCTTTAAATCGGCCAGGGTCACGAAGCCGCGCAGAATATTGTCGCCGGAGACCACCGGCAGGTGGCGGATGGAGTTCAGCTTCATCAACTCCAGGGCGGCGGTGATCGAGGCGGCCGCGCTGATCGTGATGGGATCCGGAATCATCAAATCCCTGATTTTCATCTCTTTATTTCCTTCAGGTGGATTGTAGGAAGTACCGTCAGCGCCGCCTGGGCTGGTAACTGCACATCGGCTCCTCGGCCAGCATGTCCCCGGTGGCCTCGAAGGCCCGCGCTCGGCAGCCGCCGCAAAAGTTCTTGTACTCGCAGATTCCGCACTTGCCTTTCAACTCGTCGTAACGGCGCAGGGACTGAAAGGTTTCCGAATGATTCCAGATATCGGCAAAAGAGGTGCGTGTGACGTCGCCGGCCTCGGCATTCAGGAACCCGCAGGGTTGGACGATTCCGCGGTGTGAAATAAAGCAGAACCCGATGCCGCCCAGGCAGCCGCGCGTCATGGCGTCCAGTCCGTGGGTTTTGGGCGTCACGGTCTTGCCCTCGGCCCGCGCCCGCTGGCGCAGGATCCGGTAGTAGTGGGGCGCACAGGTCGCCTTGAGTTGCAGCGGGGTTTTGTCCTGCTGATCGTAGAACCAGTTGAGGGTCTGTTCGTATTCTTCGGCCGTAATCTCCTGGTCGACGATATACTTGCCCCGCCCGGTGGGAACCAGAAGGAAAATGTGGTGGGCTACGGCGCCGAGTTCCACCGCCAGTTGCTGGATGCGGGGAATCTCGGCCAGGTTCGCGCGCGTGATGGTGGTGTTGATCTGGAACTCGAG
>JBAPWQ010000145.1:0-2380 GCA_049283795.1 Desulfobacterales bacterium
TGAATCCGGTCGATGGCCGACTCCAGGGTCCGGACATCGGCCTCGCCGACGCCGGCGTATTTCTCCGATTCGGGGGCATCGCGCCAGGTGGCGATCTGGGCCCCCAGTTTTATCAGATTCGACTGGATGGCCCGCATTTCGCGGTTCAGCTCCTCATCTTCCCCGCGGATGGCCATCCGCACGATCCCTATAGCGGAGGTGAGTTCGTCGATATCGCCCAGCGCTTCGATACGGTCATGGCTTTTTGAAATGCGCTCGCCGCTCAAAAGTCCGGCCGTACCGGTGTCTCCCCGCCCGGTATAAATCTTCATCGAGCTCTCCTTCCCATTCCTGTGCGGTTATCCCCTGTATTATCGTCGGCTGTTTTCGCAGATTTCCTGTACAAAATAAAGGCTTAAATCGGAATCTGACGCGCATGGCCCCTGTCCGCCGGTGCATGAAAAACGATTCTCCGGTCAAGCCGGTTTAAGGATGAAGACGGTTGACAAACATTCAACAAGCATATAAACGTATGCTTATATGTTTGTTGGCTGACCCTTCTTTGCGGGAGATCTCTCCTTTGTCTAAATCGTCCCCATGCGCCTGCGGGCACACAGACGATCTTCAATCACCGGCTTTCGTGGCCAAGAGCCTCGCGGACGAAAACCGGTTGAAAATCCTGCTGTTGCTGGGTGACGGAAAAAAATCGGTGTCCCGTATCGTCGAAGCGCTCGCGTTGTCACAGCCGCTGGTATCGCACCACCTCAAGGAACTGCGGCGGACCCTGCTGGTCAATGTCGAACGCAAGGGACCCTTTGTTTACTATGAGCTGGCCGACCCTGAAATTCTTTCCATTATAACGAATTTAAACGCCGTGGCGCTGAAATTGTTGAAAAACCGTCAAACTTTTTAATTCGATGGAGAAAATAGTCTACATGCGTTCGATGGAAGAAATGATCGATCAGTTGGAACCGGACGAGGCGATGGCCCAAATAACGCCTCTGGTCAAGAAACTCTTTCCTTACGTGAGCGAAAAGACCCGTCTCGATTTTTTGTATGCATTTACCGGCGAAGCGCACCAGGAAACCCTGCCCGGACTGGTGCATCGCTGACTGGCCACCTGCATGGACGAAGGTGTCGATCCAACGCAGATGTGCCAGAGCCTGGTCAACAAGGTCGCCCGGTCCGAACAGTTGGCGGCCGTGGCTGAACCGGAGATTCTCATCCTGTTCGAGGACTGGCTGGAAGAACTGGAGAAGGAAGTCATCGACAAGGTGATGGCCACCGACATCGCAACCGCCGAAGCCCTGGCCGAAGCGACCGGACTGTCACGGGCCGGTGCGACCTTTTTGCTGACCAAACTTCGCCGGGAGAATAAAATCAAATGAACCGCCGCACCCTGTGGCTGCCCGTGCTCGCTTTGACGGCCACCATCCTGGTGCTCGCTTACGCAGTGCGACAGCCGGAACCCTCGACAGTGAGCATGGAAGATGTCCGCACCGAAGCTAAAAACGGTGGCTACCGGCTGATCACCACCTCCGAGCTGTGGGATGTTCTTCAGGCCGACGTACAGAATCTACTGATAGTGGACACCCGCCAGGAATGGGAATACCGCACCGGTCACATCCAGGGCGCCGTCAACTTTCCGATGGAGCCCACCTGGTGGTCGCGCTGGCGTAAAAAGGGCGCGATGGTCCAATTGCTGGGCACAGACAAGAACCGCAACATCGTTTTCTACTGAGCCGGTTTCACCTGAGTCCGCAGCGACTCGGCGGCCCGGGTGGCCGTTCAACTGGGGTATCAGAATGTGTACCGCGACCCGCATGGCTATCCGCAATGGCTGGACCGCGGATTGCCCACAGCGAAAACCACTGCCATAGAGGAGCCGGGTCAACCGCCAACAAGTGGCGGGCGCCGGCCGCTCCAGGGCTGGGGGCTGCTGTGGACCCTGCTGGGCGTGTTCGCGGGTGGCATGGCATTGAACCTGACGCCGTGCGTCTATCCGATCATCCCGATCACGATTTCCTATTTCGCCGGCCAGAGCGACCGCCGGCAATCGCGTCTGTTCGCCCACGGGGCTTGCTATGTCATGGGGTTGGCGGTGACCAATTCGGCATTGGGTGTCACTGCCGCATTGACCGGCGGGTTGATGGGGGCCATGCTCCAGGAGCCTTTGGTCCTGATGGCGATCGCGGCCGTCTTGATGATGTTTGCCGCCAGCCTGTTTGGTTTGTGGGAAATCCGAATGCCGTATGCCGTGACCCGGATGGCCTTGAAAAGTTACGCCGGCTACTTCGGCAGCCTGTTCATGGGCCTGACCATGGGGGTTGTGGCCGCACCCTGCATCGGACCCTTTGTGCTGGGGCTGCTGACCTGGGTGGCCGGGTTGGGAAGCGCCGGG
>JBAPWQ010000146.1:0-6300 GCA_049283795.1 Desulfobacterales bacterium
AAGTGCTGAGGTTCGCACGCGATCCCGGCCTCTTCAATAAACTTGCAGGCGGCCTTCAGTTCATATTCGACCTTGCCGATCTCATCGAGCGACTCGCCCTTGCCCCCTTCCATCGAGGTCATCACGACGACCTTGGCGCCGTGAATCTTTGCAAAATCCCTTGCAAGAGCCAGGGCGGCTTTGGATTCCTTGGAACCGGTATATCCAACCAGAAACTTCATTCCTCGCTCCTTTTTGGCATCTGTTTCCGAACCCATTGCATTTGTCGCGCGCAGAATATTACATCCAGCGTTTTCGCCTTTTGTACGATTTGACTTCCTTGAAAGACTTTCGCCGTCCGCCCTGAGTGACGCCCATGTAAAACTCCTTGACATCCGGATTGTTTTTCAGCTCCTTGGAAGGGCCCTCCAGCACGATTTTGCCGGATTCCATGATGTAGGCATAGGTGGAGACTTCCAGCGCCACTTTGGCGTTCTGTTCAACGACCAGGATTGTCGTTTGCATCTCGCGGTTGATGCGCGTGATGTTTTCGAAAATTTCCAAGACCAGCAGCGGAGCAAGACCCAGAGACGGCTCATCGAGCATCAGCATCCGGGGACGGGCCATAAGCGCCCGCGCAATCGCGATCATCTGCTGCTCGCCGCCCGAGCAGTAACCGGCCAGACGATTGCTCACCCGCGCCAGGCGCGGGAAATGCTCGTGCATCAGCTTCAGATCGGCCCGCACCGCCGCGGCGCCGTCCTTGCGCGTGATCGAACCGGCGCGGATGTTCTCCTCCACCGTAAGATGTTTGAAAACCCGGCGCCCTTCTGGCACCATGACCGCCCCCTGCCGGACCACCTCGGTGCCGAGCCGGTTGGTGATATCGGAACCCCGGAAGCGAATGTAGCCTTCCTTGATAAAGCCGTTCTCCGGCTTGAGCAACCCGCTGATGGCCCTCAAGGTCGTCGTCTTGCCGGCCCCGTTGGTTCCAAGCAGCGCCACGATGCCCCCTTCCGGCACGCTGAGGCTGACGCCCCGCAGGACCTGAATGATGTCGTGATACACCACCTCGATGTTGTTGACCTCGAGCAGGTTGCCGTTTTTCTCCGCCGATTCCATACTGCCGTACCTTCCAGCCGGACTCACTCGCCATCCGGGCATTCAAGCCATCAAACGGTTGGCCCCGGCGGTCGGCGCCTTTGGAATTTACCGACCGCCGGTCGTCCATATTTTCCGAGGCTATTGGATCTTTTTGACGTACTCAGGCGCATACGGTTTGCCGACCGCGCGGAACGCGCCATCTTTGACCGCGTAGAGTTGCAGGGTGTCAACGCCTTCTTTGTCGGTTTTGGAATAGGTGATCGGACCAACGGTCGTAAACGGCGTGTAGGCATTCTTGTCGTTCATGGCCAGCAGTTCCTGATAGAGGGCTGCCCGATCGATTTTCACGCCTTTGGCCTTGGCGCGCTTCATGGTTTCAACGGCGATCTGGGCCACGAGAACGCCGCTGGTGTAGTTGTGGGAATTGGCCGTCTTCTCGTCGCGGTCGTAACGTTTCGCCAGGGCCAGCTGCTGATCCGTCCACGGCCCGGGCTCGGAGGTCAGCTTGTAGGATGTCGTCCAGTAAAAATTGTCCGCCGCCGACCCGGCCAGATCGATCAGGTCGTTTCCGCCGGTGTAATGGGCCCCCAGGAAGGTCAGCTTGCCCGGCTCGCCAAAGGTTGTGGCAATCACACCCAGGCGCTGAGCGTCGTTGAGCAGCGTCGCCACCGGGGACTGGACGGTGTGGCTGATGACGTACTGGGCGCCCTTTTCTTTCAGGCGCTGCAGGGTGGCGGTATTGTCCAGGTCCTTACCGTGCTCGACGACCTCGACGATCTCGATGTTCAACCCCGCCGCGATGGCCTTCTGAAGGTCTTCAACGGGTCCGCGCCCGAAGGCCGACGGATGGATGTACAGGGCCACTTTGGCTTTGCCGTTCTTGTGGTTGTTGGCCACATACTCGGCCAGGCCGATCACCTGGCTGGAATACGAGGCGATGGGCAGGAAGATGTAGTTGGAATCTTCCAGGTTGCCGCGGTGATAGGAGGCCGGGAGCACCGCAATCTTCTCTTCTTCGAAATCCCGCTTCAGACCCAGCGTGCTGCCGGTGGAGTAGTTGAGGTAGAGAACGATGCCCTCATCCAGGAATTCTTCAAAATTGCGCTTGGTGACATCGGTCTTGTACTGGTCGTCACGTATCGAAATCTCGACCTTGTCGTCGCCCAGAAGTTTTTCATCGTTGGCATAGCGGATGTAGTCTTCCATGCCCTTCGAATACGGGTTTCCGGCATCGGATGTCGGACCGGTGATCGCCAGGGAAGAGGCTATCTTGTAAGTGTTTGCGGCCTGAACGTTCATGACGCCACCCGTAAGAAGCAAAGCGGCCAGTACGATTGACAAGCAGGTCCATTTTTTGTTCATTTTTTCCTCTCCTTCATTTCGGTTGTGGTTTGTTGGAATCACCCATCGTGCTTCAATTCCCCAATTAACCGCCGTCGAAAATGATCGTGTGACGGTGTCGCGGCCATCTTAAAACCTGAACGGCCACAGTTTGAAATACGATCGCGCGATTCGCCACCAGTTGGCGATGCCGCGCGGCTCGAACATCAGAAACAAAACGATCACCAGGCCGAAGGTCAGTGGGCGCAGACCGGTTGCGAGGTTCATGGTCTCCGAGAAAATGACACCGGCTAATTTGGCGACTTGTTCGACCTGAAGGTCGAGCATGTAGATGGCGGTCGGGCCGAAAAACGACCCGACCAGGGTCCCGAGGCCGCCGACGATGGCCATGGCCAGATAGGTGATGGATTGGTGCAGAGTGAAAGATTCAAACCCGGCACCGCGAAAGAGATAGGCGTGCAGGGCCCCGGCCACGCCGGCAAAAAAGCCGGCAAGGGCGAAGGCATACACCTTGGTCAGCCCCGGATGCATCCCCATGGCATCGGCTGCGCGGTCGTTGTCGCGCACCGCAACCAGACAGCGGCCGTAGCGGGTGCGCATGAGGTTGCGCACGCCGAAGCCGCACATGACGACAATCACCAGCATCGTGTAGTACCAGAAAAGGTAGTGGCCGTCGCGCGACACTTCACCGGTAATCCAATAGGCCCGCCCGATGAAAATCGTTTGTCCCTGGTTGAAAAAAGTCGAGAAGTTGATGATCCACAGAAAAATCATCTGAAAAGAAAGCGTGGCGATCGCCAGGTAGAGGTGTTTGAGCCGCAGGGCCGGCAGGCCGACAAAGGCTCCGACGACGGCCCCCACGCCGCCGCAGATGAGAAGCATCAACGGCCAGGCGTGGGTGATGAGCACATGCGAGTCTCCCAGCACCCGCGAAAAAGAGGCCAGAGTATAAGCCCCCACGCCGACGAAGGCGGCATGGCCGATGGAAATCAGCCCGGCGAATCCGGTCAGCAGGTTCAACCCGATAACCGCAATGATGGCGATGAGAATATTGTCGACGACCAGCATGTACTTGTTACTGACGTTAAAAAACAGCGGCCAGGTGAAAACGACCACCAGGAAGGCGATGAACACCGTCCGGTCGAGGTGGGTCTGGAAAATGCGCTGCTCTTCCTTGTACGTCGTAAAGTAGTTGCCGGTCGCCAGCCAACGGTTTACAGCCATTATCTACACCCGTTCGATTTCGTGGATTCCGAACAATCCGTGCGGTTTGAAGAGTAAAATAACCAGTAGAATGATGTAGGGCAGCAGATTCGCCGTGCCGCTAAGCCCCCAGTGGCCGTCGAGATACCCGGCGGCAAACTGTTGGATGAGACCCATGATGATCCCCGCCACCACGGCGCCGATAATCGAATCGAGTCCGCCGAGAATGACGACCGGAAACACGGTGATGCCGAAAGCGTGCAGAGTCTCGAAATTCAGCCCGGTGATGTTGCCGATAATGGCCCCGGCCGCCGCCGCGCTGAAACCCGCCGCCGCCCAGGCCAGGGCGAACACCCGCGGAATGGAGATGCCGATGGACATGGACGCCAACTGGTCATCCGACACCGCCCGCATGGAAATCCCCAGCGTCGACTTCCTGAAAAACCAGGAAAAACCGCCGATGAGAATCACCGTGGTGATCACACCGACCAGCTGGGTCCAACTGATGGAAACGCCGCCCAGTTTAATGGGGGTGGTCGGAAGAAATTCGGGAAAAGAGAAGTTGTAGGTCCCAAACGGTGTCAGGTAGATCAGGCCATCCAGAATGGACATCAACCCGATGGTCACCATGATGACCGAGATGATCGGCTCGCCGATGAGGCGGCGCAAAAACACCCGTTCAACGCTCATCGCGACGAAAAACGTGATGATCAGGCTTAAAAAGAAGGCCAGTGCAATGGGAATTTTGACCCAGACGGCCAGCGCGTAAGTGATGAAGGCGCCCGTGGCGATAAGCTGTCCGTGGGCAATGTTCAAGACGCGGCTCGACTTGTAAATCAGCACGAACCCCAGCGCGGACAGCGCGTAGATCGAACCGACGACCATGCCGCTGACGACCAGTTGCAGAAAATAGCTCATCACTTCATTCCATGGTATAAAATTTAAGGGTGGTCTGCACCGTTGTGGTCTGGCCGTCCTGGTACTGGAAAAAGGCCTCCACCGATTTTTCGGAGACGCCGGAGTCATAGAGGGCCGTGTAAAGGTCTTCGTATTTTTCGCGGATAAACTTACGGCGGATCTTGCCGGTTTTGGTCAGCTCGCCGTCATCGACGTCCAGCAGTTTGTAGAGAATGGCGAAGCGGTGAATTCTGAAATGTTCTTTTTCCACCGTCTGATTGAATTCGATCACCTGCTGTTTCACCAGCTCGGCCACTTCCGGCTTGGTGGAAAGATCCATGAATGTGGTGAAGGATATCCCGCGGTCCTCGGCCCATTTGCCGACCACGATCGGATCGATATTGATCAGGGCGGCCACATACTCCCTCTGATCGCCGAAGATGACCGCCTCTTTAATGTACGGGCTGAATTTCAGCTTGTTTTCCAGAAACATCGGGCTGAACATGTCACCGGCTTTGTTGTGCATGACATCGGCTAGCCGGTCGATCACCACCAGGTGGCCGTCCTTGTCGATGAAACCCGCATCCCCGGAGTGCAGCCATCCACCGGCAAGCAATTCTTCGGTCTTGTCGTCCAATTTGTAATACCCGGCGGTCACCGATGGGGACCGCGACAGGATTTCACCTTCGTCAGATATTTTGCATTCGGTACCCGGCAGGGGAATCCCGACCGTATCCGGGCGCACGTCGCCGTCGCGATGCATGTAGGCAATGCCGGTAATTTCCGTCTGGCCGTAAATCTGCTTCAGGTTGACGCCGATGGCCTGGTAAAACGTGAACAAATCAGGCCCGAGGGCCGCGCCGCCGGTGTAAGCCCGACGCAGCCGCAGCAGGCCGATCTGGTTGATCAGCGGCACAAAAACCATGGTTTTTCCCAACCAGGACTTGACGCGCAATGCCAAGGGCATTTTCTTGCCGCTCATCCGGTAGGCCGCCGCCCGCTTGCCGACTGTCATGAAATAGTTGTAAAATTTCCGGTTCAGCCAGTACGAATCGTCGATCTTCAGCCACATCTGGGACCGCAGCATTTCATAGAACCGCGGGGCGCCGAATATGAACTGCGGCCCGATTTCCTTTAAATCCTCCATGCCGGTTTCGACGGACTCGGGGAAATTGACCGTGATGCCGGTGGCCATGGCCACCCCGAAAGAATTCATCTGCTCGCCGATCCATGCAAACGGCAGAAACGATACATATTCATCGCCTTCGTCGAGCTTGTCGACCTTGGTGATCTGCACCCCCATGTTGATGTAGTTGCGGTGCGTCATCATGGCGCCCTTGGGAAGCCCGGTGGTACCGGACGTCTGGCACAGATGGCACACGTCGTCCGGCCGCCCGCAGTCGATCATTTCCTCGAAACGACCCGGGGTTTCCCTGACGACTTCTTCCCCCACCACATACAGGTCGTCGATCTGCATGAACCAGTCGTCGGAACGGTACCCGCGCATGCCGCGCGGGTCCTCGTAAATCACCTTCTTGACCTTGGGAATCCGGTCGCGCACCTCGACGAGTTTATCCACCTGTTCCTGGTCGCCGCAAAAGACGATGGAGACATCCATGTAGTTGAGAATGTCGGCGATCTCATCGGGAAGGCTCGACTGGTAGATCCCGGCCGAAATGCCGCCGGCCGCCTGCGCCGCAATGGCCACCACGAGCACCTCGGGAATGTTGTCGGCAATGATGGCCAGCTTGTCGTTTTTTTTCAGGCCGATTTTCT
>JBAPWQ010000147.1:0-1652 GCA_049283795.1 Desulfobacterales bacterium
GTGAAATTCTGATCGAAAAAGGGAAACCCGAAAGGGATGGACACGTGGGCGTAATCATCGTCCTCCAATCGAAGGTCCGTACCGGTGGTGCTGATGTCCTCGAAGGCCATCGGTTGAATCGCATAGGAGTATCTCGTGCTGGTCGGCGTGGGTCCCTGTCCAGTCCCCTCGTAACCGTTCATGAAAGCAGCACCGGTTCCGGCCGGGTCCAGCCAGTTGCGCAGGCGGTTGGCCGCGGCACCGCCGCCGTTCCAGGATATGGAAAGCCTACCGTACCAGTCGGAGTCGTTGTTGCCGCAAGCCGCATAGCCACCGTGCAATTGACCTACGATGCGCCGATTCTGGTCCCACAAGCCGGAACCTGACGAGCCCCCTTCGGTTGTGCCACTGTCCCAGTCGGCTACGCGGTAGTGGGTGCCGTTTCCAGGGCTTGCGGTTGCCAAATAGGCCGTGGTCGTAAGCGGATCGTTCTCGAGGGCGATACGTTTTTCGTGTCCGGAAGGTTGGTGGATGCACACAGCCGAGATCGGGTTGGCGCCGGTTCGATCCCATCCTGACCAATAAACGTCGTGGGCCTGCTGGTCGATCGGATCGTCCAGTTCAAGCAGACAGAAGTCCGATTCTGCGTAATGGGCCCGAAGAATTGCCCCGCTTTGGGAGGCGCCAGGTCTGGGCAGCGCATTACCGCTTGCGGAGCTTCCCGGTGTGCGGCAGCTATCGCTTTCGTATTCCCAGTAGACCACCACGGAGGCGGCCATGCTGCTTTCGCTTAGGCAATGGTTGGCCGTGAGAAAGTAAGGGCTTCCGTCCTGGCTGGTGTTGTTGATCAAAGTTCCGGTGCAAACGGCGGTGCCCCCGGAGATGCGAAAGGTATAAAGCCCCACGCTGCGGATTTCATTGCGCCAAAGTTCGCCTTCAGGACAAGCGACATCCACATTGCAAGAACCTGATTTTTCCAATTTTTCGATCCCGACAGGGCCCCTGTAGCCATGAGTGACCGAACCAAGGACGAGGGTGATCCGATCCATCTCTTCGGCCTTTGCCGTCAGTTCCAGAACCACCTCTTCGCCCAGGATCATCGGCGTCCATAGCTGGCCGTGGACTTCGTTGTCCTTGGCGGTGTAAGGCCCCGCCACCCATTGGTAGTCCATCGAATAAACATAAAGCGACGCTTCAGGGGGCAGGTTGAACCGGGTAAATCCAAAGCTGAGCCATTTGGCGCCTGGCGACAAAACCCTCAGGCGCCATAAGTAGATACCATCTTCGACCTTCTCCCAGGTGCCCCGAATCTGCCCCGAAGCCTTGGTGGGCTCATGGCTAAACGGCATACCGGGCTGCACGTTGACCTCGGCTGCCACACCAATCGGATATGGGCCCTTGTCCGGCCCGGCGGCGAGGCCTTCTGCAGCCTTGTCCAAGTCGATGCCGGAGATCTCCAACACATCCACTGCGCTCAGTTCCGATACAGAGAAGCGTTTCGCGTTGGGCTGCACCGGGCTTTCAGCAGATGTCGCCGGTGAGATTCCCCAGAGGATTGTCAAAAAGGCTACGCTAAAAATGCCTTTCCAGCACTTCTGACCTTGTAACATCTTCCCCCCTTTCCTATTATCGCTGCTTGCTGTTCAGGTTTCACGATTCAACAAATCCGCAAT
>JBAPWQ010000148.1:0-21817 GCA_049283795.1 Desulfobacterales bacterium
TCGCCTGCTGCCTGACCTGTTCGTATTTCAAGGCCAAGAGCGAAACCTCCGGCAAGGGCTGGAACGCTTTTGTCGCCGAACAGCTCAAGCGCTATCACGACGAAACTCTGGAAAGAATTTATCAGAACGAAGAGAGCTACGTCGAAATCCTCAATCGCCTGCCCGACGGGCTCTTTACGACCGATCACGAGTGGCGGATTACCTATTTTAATCCGGCGGCCGAAAAAATTACCGGTTTTTCGGCCCAGGACGCCGTGGGGATGTACTGCAAGGATGTTTTCAAGAACTCGATCTGCGAGTATGACTGCGCGCTGAAGCGGGCCGTGGCGGAGAATCAGGACATCCACAATCGGGAGTATGAAATCACCAACATCGAGGGCAGAAAAATCCCCATCATTTGTTCTACCTCGGCCTTTCGCGACGCCCTGGGACAGATTACCGGGGGCCTTGAGATCTTTAAAGACATCACCGAAATCAAAAAACTGCAGGAAGAGATAACCCGGCGTGAGCGAAAATATCACCGCGTGTTCGAAGGCAGTCACGACATGATCTACACCACCAACCTGAATGGCGACATTCTCGATGTGAATCAGGCCGGCGTGGAACTGATGGGATACAAGACCAAGAAAGATTTCCTGGACCAGTTGAAGGCAGAAGATCTCTATCGCCGCTCCGCCGACCGCGAGACCTTTCTGTCCCATATTACTGAAAAGGGTTTCGTCAAGGATTACGAGGCCGAATTCAAAACCCGTGACGGATCCTTGCTGCATGTGCTCATATCGAGCCGCATGTATGAGAATGCCCGCAACGGCGGGGTCGAGTTCGAAGGCATCATCAAGGATATCACCCGCCGCAAGCAGAGCGAAGAGGTCATCAATCAGCGCAACCGCGAACTCTTGTTGATCAACAGTATCGCCGTGGCGCTGAATCACACCATGGATTTCAAGCAGATCTTGAAGGTGACCCTCGAAAAAGTCATTCAGGTGCTGCGGCTCGAACGCGGCGGGCTCTTTCTGATCGATCACGAGAACCGGCGGATCAGGCTTCAGGCCCGATTCAACATCCCGGAAACCATTACCGAGGAGGCCGACGAGATCGTTTTCAACGACACGATGCTGATGAAGCACATCCTCGAAGAGAACACCGGTTTGCCGCCGGAATCTTCGTTCCCCACGTTTCACATTCACTATCGTTCGGCCGGACGCCAGACGAATCTCTGGCTGACCTGTTTTTTGATCACCTTCAAAGGCAAGGCGATCGGGTTTTTCGGGCTGAGCATTCCCAAAGAAAGGGTGTTAAGCCATCACGAAATTCACCTGATGGGTTCCCTCGGCAATTTCATCGGGGGCGCCATCGAAAACACCCAGATGATGGCCACGATCCGTCGTCACCGCCAGGAGCTGCGGCGCTTGACCGAAAAACTTTTTCAGAGCCAGGAGGAAGAACGGCGCCGCATCGCCCGCGAATTGCACGATGAAGCCGGACAATCGCTGACGGCGGTGAAACTGGGTCTGGACCGCCTGGAGGAAAAACATGCCGCCACACACAGCCTCGCCGGTGAAATCGGAGAAATACGCCAGATGATCCAGCGCACTGCCTCCGAGATCAGGCGCATGTCCTATCATCTGCACCCCACGCTGCTCAGCGATCTTGGCCTGGAACCGGCCTTGAACCTGTACCTCGATGAAATCCAGAAGCATTCCGGCCTCGACATCGATTTTCAGATCATCGGGTTCGACCGCCGCATCAATGCCGACATGGAAACGGTGTTGTATCGCTTCAGCCAGGAAGCACTGACCAACACGTTGAAGCATTCGGGGGCCGAGAGTTTCACCCTGGCCATCATCAAAAGCTACCCCCGCATCATATTCCTGGCCGAAGACGACGGCACCGGTTTCGATGCCGAAATCATCGGCAAGGACAAGCGCAGTTTAGGGCTTCTCGGAATGCGGGAACGGGCCTCACTGCTCAACGGCACTTTTCTCCTGCGGAGCACTCCGGGCAGCGGCACCCGCATCCGGATCGAAATCCCCTTGGACGAGGAGTCACGGCATGAGTGAGTCCGTTCGAATACTGCTCGCCGACGATCACACGATCGTGCGCCAGGGATTGGCCCGCCTGCTGGAGGAGCAATCGGACCTCAAGGTAGTGGGCGAGGCCACCAACGGCCAGGCGGCCGTCGACCAGGCCCTGTCCCTCAAGCCCGACATCGTCATCCTGGACATAGCCATGCCGCGCATGAACGGCATCGAGGCCGCCAAAAGAATCCGCAAGCAGCTGCCCAAGACCAAGATTCTGATCCTTTCGATGTACTCCCACGAGCACTACATCCACGAACTTCTGGAAACCGGTGTGTCCGGTTACCTGCTGAAGGATTCCAGCGGCCGGGACATCATCAAGGCCATTCGTTCCGCCATGAAAAATGAAACCTTCCTGAGCCCGACGATTTCAAAGGTCCTGATGGACACGTACCGGTCGCCCAAACGCAAGTGCTCGTCCATCGCCGAGCGCTACAACCTGCTTTCCAACCGCGAACGCGAGGTTTTCCAGCTCATCGGCGAGGGCCACGCCACCCGCGAGATCGCCGACATGCTGTGCGTCAGCATCAGCACCATCAAATCCCACCGCGCGAACATCATGGAAAAGCTGAACATCGACTCCCCCGTCAAACTGATCCATTTCGCCATCCAGCTGGGACTGGTCGATCCGGCCTTGTAAGCGCCAATCATCTGGATTCATTTCAAAAGAGCACAGTTTTTCCAAATCTTTCTTAAAATCATCTGCATTGTCCTGAAAAATCAACTTTTGGACGATAGGCATGCACCATGTAATCGATATAAAAGGTCACACCAATAAAGCCAGCCGCAGGTCTTTAATCCATGGTCACTTGCTTTAATAATTTTAAAAAAGGAGGTTGTGATGTTTCAAATCAACACCGAGCAAAAGGTGTGCGAGGTTGGGGGGGTAAAGTTCGGCGGGCAGCCCGGCCAATATCCCTGCGTGTGTGTCAGCTCCATTTTCCAGAAGGGCGACAAGGTTTTCAAGGGCAAGCGCAAAGAAGGTTTCGATGAAAAAAAGGCCGAAGAACTGCTGAAAACCCAGGAACGGCTGACCGCCGAGACGGGCGTTCCCGGCATGGCCGACATCGTCGCCAACACGGGCGAGGAATTCAAGTTGTTCATCGATTTCGTCAGCTCGGCCAGCAGCATGCCCTTTTGCGTGGACGCCTGGGTCATGAAGCCCAAACTCGAAGGCGCGGCGTATTGTGCCGAAAAAGGCCTGTTGGACCGGATGTTTTACAACAGCCTGACCATCTGGGAAAAAGACCTGGAAACCGAGATTCGTGAAATCGCGCAGATCGGCGTCAAACACGTTTTGCTGGTGGCCTTCGACCAGGAGGACCAGATGCCCAGTGGACGCATCACCGGGACCCAGAAACTGCTGGATGCCATCGACAAGGTGGGCGCCAAATTCGAGAGCATATTCGTGGACACCTCGGTGATGAATGGACCGGCTACGGCGTTGTGCGGTGTCGCCAACCGGATGATCAAGGAAAAATGGGGCTTTCCGACCGCCAGCGCACCGAGCAACGGCTCCTACATGGATTTGAAACGCTTCAAAGAAATGTGGCAGTTCAAGGGCTGGTCTTCGACGGACGCCGCCCTGGAAGGATTGTCGGCCTTTTTTTATCACGACATGATCTTTTCCGGTCCCATGGCGGGCGCCACCCGCATCCTGCCGGCAGTGGCGGAGGCGTCAGCCTTTCTGGCCACGGCCGCCTTCACCGAGACCAAACAGCTGCCGAAAGACCCCAACCATCCGTTATTCAAACTGTTCCCGGATTTTGTGGAACAGCTCAAATCAATTGCAGGCTGACCGTTTTAACGTAAATCCAATCGAATCAGGAAAGGAGCAGTTAAATGACAGAACTCAGTGCGAAGGAAAGAGTGGAACGCGTGTTTCGCCGCGAGCCCGTGGACACCATGCCGTTTTTCAGTGGAATGGGGATGGTGCTCAGGCCGGCTATCAAGGAACTTGGCTACAAGTTCCCGCAAGTGCATCGCGACCCGGAAAAACTCGCCCGCTCTGCGATATTGTCCAGTAAAATGTTCGGTTTCGACTCGGTCGTGGTGCCTTTCGACATGACCTGTGAATCACAGGCTATCGGCAACAAGATCAGCATCTACGAGGACTCGGAAGACACGCTCTATCCCACGATTCCCGAAAAGATGTGGAAGAGCATGGACGATGTGAACATTCCGGATGACATCGCCGATCGCTGGCCGATTACGCTGATCTACGATGCCATCAAGATCGTCAAGAAGGAAGCCCCGGAGTATCCCGTCGGCGCGTGGCAGCTGGGCCCCTTCACCCAGGCCGGACAGGTCCTGGAACTCGACATCCTGTTGAAGGGCATCTTCAAACAAAAGGCCAAGGTGGAAGCCACTCTCGATAAGCTGTCGGATATGTGCATCGCCATCGGCCAGAAGTGCCAGGAGGCCGGCGCGGACTACATCACCTTGCGGGAAATGGGCACCGGTACGGACCTTCTCAGCCCCAGGACCTGGAAAGACGTTATCCAGCCGCGGATGCGTCGTATTCTGGGCTCCTGGAAATCTCCGAAAGTCCTGCACATTTGCGGAGCCACCAACCTGATCATCGAGATGATGAACGACTGCGGCGCAGATGCCATCAGCGTTGATGTCAAGAACTGCCTGGCCGAGTCGCGCGAGAAATTGGGGCCGAAGGCGCTGCTGTTCGGCAACTTCGACGTGTTCGCCCTGCCATGCAAGGAAGAGACCACGGTGGAGCAGGCCATCCAGGGCGTCAAGACCAACATCGACGGGGGAGTGGACGCGGTCTGGCCAGGGTGCGATCTGTGGCCGGATATCAAAGAGGAAAACATGAGGGCCATCGTAGAAACCACACGCACCTACGGAAAAAAGCCCAGCCCGGCTGTGGGCCGCCTGTAGAGAAAAATAAAGACCGTGTAGCTGCATTTCAGGTTCATAATCTTGTTCGTTCACAAACACACCATTGTTAACCGACACAAACGAAGGAGAGGTAAGGAATATGGCAACGAAAGAAGAATTGCTGGAAAAGTTGAAGACGGGCGTAGTCGAGTATCAGGAAGATGTGGTCAAGGAAGCCGCACAGCAGGCGCTCGACGATGGTTATGTGCCGCTCGAAATGATCATGGACGGCCTTGCCGCCGGAATGGAAATCGTCGGCGATCTCTACGACCGTAACGAGTATTTCGTGCCGGAAGTGCTGATGTGCGCCGATGCGCTGTATGCCGGCCTCGACATTCTGCGCCCGCACGTGCCCAAAGACACGGGCGGCCTCAACGCCCAGGTGGTTATCGGCAGCATCCAGGGCGACGTGCACGACATCGGCAAGAACCTGGTGAAAATGATGTTCGATGTCGCCGGCTGGGAGGTTCATGACCTGGGCCGCGACGTGCCCCTCGAGAAGTTTGTCGAAGAACAGATGCGCACGGATTCAGAGGTCGTGGCCATGTCGGCCATGATGACCACCACCATGCTGGGCATGAAAAAGGTCATCAAGATGATCAAGGAAAAGAATCCCAATGTCGCCATCATGCTGGGCGGCGCGCCCGTGACTAAGGACGTGGCCAACCTCTTCGGAGCCGACGGGTATGCGGAGTCCGCTGGTAACGCCGTTTCCGAAGGCATCAAAATGATCGGCCGGCTGCGTGAATATCAAAAGAAGTAATCGCAAGAGGCTTTTATAACCGAACCTTCGGGCTGGGATACGGTAACACTCCAGCCCGGAGGGTCTTTGATTTTTAATCGGCGGCAAGTATACTCATTGATTTTCTTTGAGACGCAGAAGATATGGGAGCGATCCGCTGCGGACTAAAATTCGAATAAGGAGCAGTGCGAATGGATTCTGACAAGGCGATGGTAATATTTCAGCCTTCCGGGCGCAGGGGTGAAGTGCCCAAAGGCATTAACCTCATAGAAGCCTCGCGGCTGTTGGGAGTCGACATCGAGGCCCTGTGCGGCGAAAAAAAGGTTTGCGGCAAGTGTGTCGTAAGAATCGAGGAAGGCAATTTTGAAAAGTTCGGTGTCGTTTCGGGCATGAACAACGTCAGTGCCTGGCAGGAAGAAGAAGCAAAGTTCATCAACGACGAGCGACGCGAAAAAGGGTTTCGCCTCGGCTGCGTTGCCCAGGTGAAAGGCGATCTCCTGGTGTTCGTGCCCGAAGAGTCCCGCGCCGGCAAACAGGTGGTTTCCAAGGCCGCCCGCGATATTCACATCACGCACGATCCGGCGGTCAGGCTCTACTATGTGGAGGTCGATCCCCCCACCTTCGATGAGCCCCTGGGGGATTTCGAACGCATCTGCCGGGCCCTGGAACGGGATTACGGACTGAGCGGCCTGACAATCGATATTTTTGCACTGCGCACTCTGCCTGACGCCCTGCGCAATGGCAACTGGAAGGTGACGGTCAGCGTCTGGAACGAAAAGGAAGTGATCCGCGTGCGGCCGGGCAAGGCCGAACATGCCTATGGCCTGGCCATCGATGTCGGCACCACGACCGTCGCGGCGTATTTCTGCGACCTGACCACCATGGAAGTCGTCGATACGGTGTCCATGATGAACCCGCAGTGTAAATACGGCGAGGATGTCATGGCCCGCATTACCTTTCACATGACTTCCGAAGACGGTCTCAAGCGCATGAGCGATGACATCATCGAAGGCCTGAATGAACTTGTCGATCAGGCGATCGCCAACACCTATCCTCCAAAAAAGAAAAAGAAGAAAAAGAAAGGTGAGGAAGGACCCGACGAATTCGTGGAAACCCCCGAGGAGGGCAAAACCTATCTGCGTCTGGCCCGCGAAGACGTCGAGGACATCACCATCGGTTTCAACACGGCCATGCACCACATTTTACTGGGGTTAAACCCCGAGTATGTGGGAATGGCACCTTTTCCGCCGGTCATCCATCACAGCATGGACATCAAGGCCCGAGACCTGTGCGTCAACATCAATCCGTCGGCGTACATGTTCGTTCTGCCCATCGAAGCCGGGTTCGTCGGCGCCGACAACGTGGGCGTCTTGATTGCCGAAGAGCCCTACAAGCATGAAGAAAACCAGCTGATCATCGATATCGGCACCAACGGTGAACTGGTCCTTGGCAACCGTCACAAGCTGATCTCGTCGTCCTGTGCCACGGGTCCGGCGCTCGAAGGCGCCCAGCTGTCATTCGGCATGCGCGCGGCACCGGGGGCTATCGAACGCATCGAGATCGATCCCGAGACCAAGGAAGTCAACTACAAGGTGATCGGTCGCGATGCCTGGCGCAAATTCTCCGAGCCCAAGGAGATGAAAGCCAAGGGCATCTGCGGTTCGGGTATCCTGGATGTGCTGGCCGAGCTTTACAGCAGCGGCGTTATCACCAAGAGCGGGGTCTTCAACAAAAAAGAACTCGAAAACTGTAAACGCTTCAGAATAAACCCCGACAACCGTCAGCCCGAGTTCGTTCTGGCCTGGGCCGAAGAGTCGAGCATCGACAAGGATATCGTCATCAGCCAGAAGGATATCCGCCAGATCCAACTGGCCAAGGGCGCCCTGTACGCCGGCTGCAAGCTGATGGTCAAGCGCATGGGTCTGGAAAAAGTGGACAAAGTCAAGATTGCGGGGGCTTTCGGCACCCACGTGGACCGCACCAAGGCCCTCGTCATGGGGCTGTTCCCCGATTGCGAGATCGAGATGATCCAGGGCGTGGGCAATGCCGCCGGTGACGGCTGCCGGGCGGCCTTGCTGAACCGCAAGAAGCGCGTGGAGGCCAACTGGTGCTCGCGCAACGTGGAATACATCGAATTGACGGTTGAACCGACCTTCCAGAAGGATTTCATGGAAGCCATGCAACTGCCGCACATGACCGATGCCTTCCCGCATCTGCGGGGCATCGTCGCGGACAAGATTCTCGACCAGTAAGACCGTGGGGGATCCCGGCGACCTCACCGCCGCCGGGATCCCGACGTCAATTTTGCGGCTGCATTGAAACCAGAAGGGAGCTTGAATTTCACCAGATCTCACCACCGACACCGGTAGAGATGAAAACACCTTGATTTTCTTACGGTTCAAGGTCGATTACAATTGCCAATGCGTTGTCCAAATAGGCCGTCGATATGAGCACCGACCCTTCTAAATCCCCTCCCATCGTCACCGTGGCGGCGGAACCCGGCATCTGCGGGTTCCCCTGCACGATCACGGCCCAGAAGTCAGGTAACCGCATGGTGACAATTGAGATTAACGGCTCCGAGTGCAAACAGATCCAGCGACTGTCGGGCAGTTTAACCGAACTGTCGCTGAAAGAGCTTTTCATGCCCCTGACCCGCAACCCTGTATACATCGCCGCCGAAAAATCGGGGTGTCATCCTTCCTGCACAATTCCCGCCGCCGTTCTCAAAGCGGTGGAGGTCGTTCTGGGAATGGCGCTGCCCATGGAAGCCCGCATCAGATTCGAGAGTGCTACGGTTGAAAATGAAAAAGAAGATCGCTCAACAAAGTGATGTCATGAAAACACCCAATGTCGTGCCGTTCAAGACCAATGAAGGCATCTCGCATGATTTGCTGAAACGCCTGCTCGAAAACGGAATGAAATATGACATTACCGCCGTTTTTCCGTTCAGCGTCGAGCGGATCATCGTGGCCGAATGGGTGCATTTGAAATGCCGCTACGGCTGCAGCAAGTACAACACGAACTGGTGCTGTCCGCCCGCCACGCCGGATTCGGAAAGGGTCCGCAAGATCATCGACGAATACACGACCGCTCTTCTTCTGGTCGGCACCAAAAGCTGTTCGGATTTTTACCGCAACAACGGACGCAAGCGCGACGGCCAGGTCAAATGCTGGAAGGGCACCATCAGCCTCGAACGGATGTTGTTTCTGGAAGGCTACTACAAGGCCTTCAGCCTGGTGGGAGAATGCTGCGCCCTTTGCAAGGAATGTTCTTATCCCGCCGATTGCCGGTTCCCTCAGGAAAAGCGTCCCTCGGTCGAATCGTTTTCGATCGATGTCATCGGAACGCTGAAGAATCTGGGAACCACGTCGAAGGTCGCCACCGATACGCAAGCGACCTACAACTATTACGGGATCATTTTGCTGGATTAACGACCCGGGGTTTGGTTCGAGTAAACAACAACCCCATTTCATGGAAAGGAGGTGAAGGCCAGAATCACTTATTCACCACGCTTGTGCGCGTAACTGACAACCAATAGAAAGGAGATTCTACATGTCCAAACAGATGCTGATTGATGCCTATCGGGGCAAAAAAACGGTCAAAGCCCCGTGGGTGCCCTACGCCGGCGTGCATTGCGCGTTTCTGATCAATGAACCGGCGGATAAGATGCTCAAGGATCCCGCCCTGCTGGCCAAGGGAGTTGTCAATGCCGCCAAACGCTACAAGGCCGACGGCATCCCCCTGGCTTTCGACTTGTCGGTCGAGGCCAATTCGGTCGGCTGTGACCTGAAATGGTGGGCCGACAACGTTCCGTCGGTCACCAACCATCCCTGCTCGAACAAGACGCCGGCTCAAGCCGGCCTTAAAATGCCCACCAAAGACTCCGGGCGCTGGCCCATATTGTTCGAAGCCGCTAAAATCGCCAAACCGCAGCTTGACGAACTCGACTGCGTCATGATGGGGCTTTTCTGCGGCCCCCTGACGCTGGCCTCCCATCTGGCCGGCGTTCGTATTTTCACCGATGTCTACAAGAATAAAGAATTCGCGCACGAAGTCATCAAGTTTGCGGGTGAAGTCGGTGCCGTCGCCGCCAAGTTTTATTCCGACATGGGCTGCGACATCGTTGCGATCGTCGACCCGGTGGCTTCCCAGATCAAATCCGTGACCTTCAAGGAATATGTCACACCGAATTGCCAGGCCGCCATCAAGGCGATCCATGCTGCCGATAAAACGTCGTCTTTTTTCATCTGCGGTGATTGCACCAAAGTCATGGAAGACGTCTGCACGATCGGCACCCACGGCTTTGCCATCGATGAGCAGCTCAACCTTACCTTTGTCCGCGACCTGGCCCGCAAACACGGGGTCGGGTTCGGCGGCAACCTCAAGCTGACCCTGGCCCTGAGCCTCGGACTGCTTTCCTCACGCGAGGATGCCATCGTCAGCCTGGCTGCAGGAGGTCAGCATGGATATACCTTCGCGCCTGGGTGAGACATGCCCTACGATGTTCCGGTGGAACATATGGACCAAGCGATCGAAGCCAGGGATTGGTATGATCAATATTACGCCAAGTATCCGGAGTCCTGGTAAACCATAAAATAAAAGGAGGGTTCGGATCATGGCAGAAGAAATAATCCACATCGACGTCCTGACCCTGGACAGCGTGCAGTGCGCTGCTTGCGGCTACATGATGGAGTCGATTGCAGCTCTGCCCGGCGACGTGCAGAAAATGATCGTGTACAAGGAATGGTCGATCAAGAACAAAGACAGCGTCGGTAAATTCATTGAACTCAAAGGCAAGGTCCTGCCGACGATCTGCATCGAAGGTGATCTGGTTTTTGAGAGCATCATTCCTCAGTACGAAGAACTGATCGATGAAATGGCCAAACGAGCCCCGTCCGAAGCGATGAAACAGCGCATCATATCGCTGCGGGAAAAAGGGTTCGAGTTCGACAAGATCCAGGAGAACCTGGAAAGAGCGGGTTCGGGTCTTTCGACCCGCGTGGATTCGGAAAGAAAGTGACAGGCATGTGATATTCCGGACCCTTGACCGGGTCCGGAATACGCAACAGGGAGATGATTCCGAAGTCGTGGAAACCCATCAGATCGTAGAAGAGCTTAAAGCGCTGATCATCGAAAAAAGCCTGCCGCGCACCGAGGTCGCCATTTACGGCGTCAGGTGCCCTTACTGCGGCAAATCGGACCGCATTCACCGCCTGGAGAAGCCCGAAGACCTGCCCGCGGACATCGAACCGGAAGTGACCAGTCGCTATGCGGATCTCTGGCAGCGCCTGAACCCTTCGTTGTCAAATCTCGGCGTCTGCAAGTTCTGCCTCAATCCTCTGGAGCTGATTTCGGGCAATGGCTGTGCGCGGGTGTTGGATCATCAGTAAAATTTGAAGTTATGAGCTTGAAGATAAGTATTTTGGCTGCTGGTATCTGTCGTCGGCGCATGACTGCACAGCCTTCTTTCTCTGGCCTTGCCGAAATCACTATCTTGAAGCCTATGGTATCCGCACCGTCATCTTTTCGCCTGAATCGCTTACGGATATTTTAAAGGGGGCAACAGTGAAAATCGAGATATTGGGACCCGGCTGCCAGAGGTGCCACCAACTCTATGACAATACGATCGCGGCGGTCGGGCAATTCGGCGCCGATGCCGGCATCGAAGTCGTCAAGATAACCGACATCAAGTACTTTGCCCAAAGGGGCATCTTCGTTACGCCCGGAATGATCATCGACGGTGATGTCATTACGACCGGTAAAGTCCTTTCCACCGAGGAAATTCAAAAGAAGATCGAGGAGAAGTTATAAGCTTATGCCGGATATTACCAAAGTCTATTTGATAACCGGGTTTCTCGGCGCCGGGAAAACGACGTTCCTCAACCGGATCATCGACCGCTTTCCGCGCGACAAGAAGTTGACCCTTCTGGTCAACGAGTTCGGCGAGGTCGGTGTCGACGGAACGCTGGTAGAGGGCGAAGACATCGACATGATGGAGATCAGCAAGGGCTCGATATTCTGCGTCTGCGTCAAGACCGATTTCATCAAGGGCCTCTACGAACTGGCCACCACCGTCAAGCCCGACGTGCTGTTGATCGAGTCGACCGGCGTCGCCAACCCCTCGGACCTCAAGAAAGACCTCAAGCTGCCCATTTTCAATGACCGCTTCTGTTTCATGGAACAGTTTTGCATCATCGACGCCCCACATTTCCTCGGTGCCTACGAGGTGTATGCCTCCCTGGAAAAACAAATCGCTTCCTCCAGCGTCTTTATCATCAACAAGACCGACACGGTCGCGCCCGAAACGATTGCCGCCACCAAGGATGTGATCCGGAAATTCCATCCGGATCCGCTGTTTTTCGAGACGACCTATTCCGACATACCATTGGAACAGTTTTTTGATTTCGCTGCAGAGTCAACCGGCAAGTCGGCCGGCCCATCGGCCAATGGTCCCCCGGCCGTCATGTCGGCCGAGGAGTTGGACAAGTTCCTGGATGACCTCCTGGACAGCCCGGACCTTGAAATTACGCCGCCGGACCTGCTCATGTCGGTGGCCTACCGATGGACCGGTCAGACTCTCGAACAGGTGAAGGCCATGGCCGGCGCACTTCCCGCCGGCGTGGTGCGAGCCAAGGGGTTTATCGAAGAAAAGGGGAAAATGCTGATTTTCAATTTTGTAATGGGCGACTGGACCATCGAAGACCCGCATATTCCCGATGAGCGCGTGCAGCATAAAAACGTCATCGTCTTTATCGGACCGCCGGAATCCATGGACGGCATCGAGGCTGCCACAAAATCCGGCAGCTGGGTTAACCTGGGGGTTTACCAGCCCTATTCTCAGTAAAGACCATTGTCCGGGCAACAACCATTTTTTAGGGACGATGCAAAGCGGACGATCCATTAGGGGATAAAAGACATGACCGATACGACCTGTGACCTTTTGATTGCCGGGACCGGTCCGGCCGGCATGACCGCCGCCCTCTATGGTCAGCGTCTGGGCCTTAAAACGGTCGTCTATGGTGATATTCCGGGTGGAAACCTGTATATGATCGAAAACCTCTCCAATTACCCGGGGTTTATCGACGGCATCGCCGGAATGGAACTCGGCGTCAAGATGTTCCAACAGGCCCAGGCCGAAGGCGCCCAGTTCACCATGGCGCGGCTCAAAAAACTACACCATGGCGATGGCCTGTTTCAGGCAAAGGACGTAAACGACCAGGTGACCGGGGCAGCGGCGGCCATCATCGCCACTGGGCGGGTACCCGTAAGGCTGGCAGCGAAAAAGCCTAATTTGAAAGGCGTTAATTTCTGTTCGGTCTGCGACGGTCCCCTGTACCGCAACCAGCACGCCGTTTTGGCCGTTGTCGGCAGTGACAACACCGCGGCCCAGCATGCGCTGACCCTGGCGCGGATTGCCGACAAGGTCACGTTGATTTATCGCAGCGCAACAAACAAAATGGACGCCGCCCACGCGGCCCGTGTGGCCAATCAGAAAAATATCGATATCATGGGCCAGACCGAAGTCGTCGGCTATAAAGGACTCGATATCATAGAGGCCCTGGAAGTTAGAACCAGTTCGGGCGCAACGCTGGAACTGCCGGTAGACGGCGTGTTTCTGGCCATCGGCTGGCGGCCGAATACTGAGATCCTCGATTTCACGCCTGAAAAAACTTCGGATGGCTACCTCAAAACCGACTCCCGGCTGATGACCTCGCTTGCCGGTCTTTTCGCCGCCGGCGACGTCCGCGACACAAACCTGTGGCAGGTGCTCACCGCGTGCGCCGACGGCGCCCGCGCCGCAATGGCTGCGGCCGAATATCTGGCAAAGATCCCGGCGGCATAAGTTTGAACCGGGCCTGGCACGGTATCGGAACCCGCTGCGACCGTTCTCGCCCGCGTCCACCCGTGTCAGATTTGGCCGGTTTAAAAGCCGGTAGCCGGTTATAAGATCTTAGGGCCCTTAACCTTGAACCCTGAACCGTACACCCTGCAGTATGTCTTCCTGCCTATTCCTTCCTCGCCATCCTGCTGCAAATAGGACCAACTTTCGCCACGGCCGATCTTAAGCGTGGTTGCCGACATGAGAGGCTGCCGCCATTATTCAGCTTACGGCCTCGCTTTTTCATCTTTTGGACGATTGACAGCTTTTCGACTCCATTAGTATACATGGTATAATATGAGATGAAAGGCGACAAAGCAATGGACTTGAAAGACACCTCGTGCCCCTGCAACGGCAAGGGCATGAGCATTCTGGCGGGGCCCTGGATACTCCTGACTCTTTACCGCCAGGGTGGCTCGCACGGCTACGAAATAAAAACCAAAATCGCACAGCAGCTCGCGCGGCACGGCATCGGCATGAACATCACCGGCATTTACCGTCACCTGAAGCAGCTGGAAAAGCGCGGCATGGTGTCCTCTAAATGGGTGACGTCCGGCAAGGGGGCGGCCAGATGCCAATACCACCTAACTGCCGGCGGCCGGCAATGCCTGGAGCGCTGGCTGCAGACCCTGACGGTCCAGATGCTGCTGATCGGCAGCTTCTTCGAGCAGGCGCGCCAGGACTTTCCGGATGTGCCGCTGCCGGTCGTGCAGGAACTATAGGCCTATATCAACCGTATAAAAAAACCGCCGGTATCGGCGGCTGGATCGAGGAAACACCATGAGAAAACCCCGCTCGTTACCTATCAAAAAGCCGGTAAAATTGATTTTCACCGGCGGTTTCCTTGGCAGCGGCAAGACAACCGCGCTGGGCGCCCTGGCCAAACGCATCGTGGCCAAAGGCCTGCGGCTGGGCATAATCACCAACGATCAGAGCGGTAATCTGGCCGACACCCTGATTGTACGCCAGATGCTGAAAGAATTGAACGTGCCGATCGAAGAAGTCGTGGCAGGCTGTTTTTGCTGCAAGTTTGACGAACTCGTGGATCAAATGGACAAAATCCTGGCCCATAATCCCGACATCCTCATGGGTGAGCCGGTCGGCAGCTGCACGGATTTTGTGGCGGCGGTGGCGCATCCCATAAAGATTCACTACCGTGACAACTTCATTTTTGCGCCGTTGTCCACGATGGTGGATCCTGTCCGCATGCGGGAGCTGCTGTTGCAGGAAACCGAAACCACTTTCCCGAGCGAAGTCGCTTATCTGTTTCGCAAGCAGCTCGAAGAAGCCGATCTGATAGTATTGAACAAAATCGACCTGGTCGAGAAAGATGAACTATATCGTCTTAAGGCGAAGCTGACCAAAGAGTTTCCCGGAAAGCAGATCATCGCCGTTTCGGCCAGGTACGAAACAAACATCGATGAGTGGATGGAGATTTTGCTTTCCGACCGGCCTGGTGCCCAAAGCGTCCTTCGCCAAATCGACTATGATCGCTATGCCAATGCGGAAGCGATTCTGGGCTGGCTCAACGCCGCCATGAAAATTTCCTCTTCAAAACCAATCGAATCCGAAAAGCTGCTCACCAGCCTGGCCACACTCCTGCGGGATAAATTCAGGGAAAAGAATGCCGGCATCGGCCATTTAAAATGTGCCTTGACCTGGGCCGGCAAGTCGATGTGGGTCAATCTCACCGATTTAGCGGCGGAACCGCTCCTCAGCGCTGAAAGGATCGGCAGGCCGACGAGCGCGACGCTGCTCGTCAACGCGCGTGTGAAAATGGACCCCGAAGACCTGGAAACCCTGGTCAGATTGTCGTTGCGCCGTTTGTCGGAAGCCTTAGAGATCTCTATAGACATACAGGAACTTCAGTGTTTTAGCCCGGCCTACCCGATGCCACCCTATTTAACCCGCGATCCGGCGACTTCCCCGACGGAGCAAGGAGATAATTGATCATGATCGTCATCGAAGTGATCGGATTGGACCCGCCGTGCGACAAGTGCACCGAACTGCTGAACAATGCAAAGCAAGCCGTCAAGCTGGCCGGCATCGAGGCCCGGGTGGAAAAGAAGTGGACGCTGGATCCGGAAATCAGAAAGCGCTACGGCCTCCTGCTCAGCCCGGCGCTGGCCTTGGACGGAATCGTCATCGCCCAGGGCAAAGTATATAAAACTGGGCGGATTGCCGCTTGTTGCGGGGCTGAAGCAAGCGGCAGGCGAAAGCAGGTGACCGTAACGCCAAAGCATCGCATGCCAAAGTCAACCCAAACACAAAGGTCGGGGTGATGAAAAAAAATGAAATTGTCATTGTCGGAACCGAACCTCCCTGTCCACGGTGTGACTATCTGACCCGAATGACCCAGGACATTGTGAATACCCTGGACTTAACGGTCGGCGTGCGCCACATCGCCTACACGACAGACGAAGCTCGGCGCTTTGCGGCCGCACTCGGCTTGGTACCGGGCACGGCAAAGGATGTCGCCGCAAAGGCCGCCATCGATGTCAACTGGGATCGGGTTCACGGACTGATCGAGGAACCGGGTCAAAAAACATCAGAGGACCGGGAAACGAGTTGCTGCCCGACAGCCGCGGCAAAGTGGACCTTGGAATTGGACGAGACTTTGCGGCCCTGCGAACGGATTGCCCGGGAAACGGGCATCATGATGACACCCGCCCTGATACTGAATGGGTGTTTGCTTCATCAGGGAAGCGTTCCGGAGAGACCTAAGGTAATTTCGTGGATCCAGGAATATTTCGGAAAAGATGCACAACAAAACCCGCACCAGTACACCATGGAGGTATTGGGGCCCGGCTGTCCAAAATGCGACGAGTTATACGATAATGTCGTTGAAGCAGTCTTTCGATCAGGTCTGCGGGACATGGTATCCGTCCGGAAAAGAACCGACATCGCTTACTTTAAAGAAATGGGGGTTGCCGTCACTCCCGCACTGGTTTTGAACGGAATCGTCGTCTCCAAGGGAAAAGTACTGACCATCGTTCAGGCAAGGGACCAGTTGAACAATTATTTGTCTGCTTAAGGGCGACACCGACCATGTAACCCAAAAAGCCTAATCGGGTTTGCCGATGCGTAAGTCTTCCCCCCAAAGGCCCATATCATGAAACAGTCCCTGGCCGTTTACTTCGGCGAATTTCTGGGAACGTTTATTCTTGTATTTTTCGGCACGGCCATCGTCGCCGTGTCGGTCCTGTTCAACGCAACGGCCGGGCTCGTCCAGGTTGCGGTGGTATGGGGCATCGGGGTGACCCTGGCCATTTACGCCACCCGGCACCTTTCCTGCGCGCATCTGAACCCGGCCGTGTCTCTGGGCATGGTGCTGGCCGGCCGGATGCAGCCGCGCCTGCTGCTGCCCTACTGGTGTTCGCAGCTGCTCGGGGCCGTGGCCGCCGGAGGCTGCGTCCTGCTGCTCTTTTACGCTCCTATCGCCCACTTTGAAACGGCGCAGGGAATTATCCGCGGCAGCTCTGGCTCTGTCAGGACGGCCATGATCTTCGGAGAATACTTCCCGAACCCCGGTTTTGTAAATTCGTGGTTTGACATCTCCTTCGCAACGGCTATGCTGGTCGAAGGATTCGGGACCTTCATGCTGGTCACCATGATCTTTCTGCTGACCGAGGGCTGCAATGTCGGGCGCCCCAGCGAAGTACTGGCCCCTGTTTTCATCGGTGCCGCCGTTGCCGCCCTGATCGCCGTCACCGCCCCGTTGACTCAGACCGGCATCAACCCGGCCAGGGATTTCGGGCCGCGGCTGGTCGCCTACCTGGCCGGATGGGGCCCCGTCGCCATTCCGGGTCCCAAGGGGGGCTTTTTCTGGGTTTACATCGCGGCGCCTCTCATGGGCGGGGCCGTTGCCGCCGGCTGTTTCCGATTTGTCGTCGCGCCCTTGATGACGGCCAAAATAAGCGTCGTTTCATGCGGCTGCGCCGCGATCGACAAGATACCCGAATCTGCCGATGCAGTGCACGTGTCACCCTGACCGAGGTCTGTCCCCCATGAGGTCGAAGGAACCGGAACGTAACGCCGAATCGTGGTATGGTGAGGGTTGCCGTCTGTCCGAAGCGGGAAAGACCGCAGAGGCCGTCACCGCCTTTACCGCCGCCATCGACGGCCGCAGAGGCTGGGCCGAAGCCTACCTTAAAAGAGGCGTGTGCTATTATCGTCTCGGCAATTGTCGCCTGGCGGCACAAGACCTGGAAGCCGCCGGCCTGCTCGGCTGCCAGGCGGCGCTGTTTTGGTGCCGGTACGACGTCGGGCCGGTCGATGATTATGAAAACGACTAGACATTCCAACCCGTAAGAGCGGCCAAGACCCATCTGGCACTGTCTCTTCTATTTTTTTTACCGTTTCAACCGCGAGGCCTTTGACGGTGGGTGACCGTCAAATACTTTTCTTTTTGAAGACTCGGCCGATTGACCCTGTACAGGAGGCATAGCGCATGGCCAAGACCATCGACAATCTGATGAAGATGTTTTCCAGCGGGGCGGAGTCCACGGTCCGCTACCTGGCGTTTGCCGAAGCGGCCGACAATGAAGGACATCCCGGCGTCGCAAAGATCTTCCGGGCCGTTGCCAAGGCAAAAATGTACCACGCGCTGTCCCACTTCCGGGCCGCCGGGAAAGTGGACACCACCCTGGAAAATCTGAAACAGGCGCGGGAAGAAGAAAGTTACGACTACCAGAGCGCCTGCCCGGCCATGGTGCAGATCGCCAAGGCCGAAGAGGCTTTAGCGGCCCGGCACAGTCTCGAATACGCCATGTCCATCGGACCGACCCTGGTGCGGTTGATCGGCAAGGCGATCGGTAATCTCGAACTCGCCGAAGACGGGTCCTATTTTGTTTGTCCGGTGTGCGGGCACATCGAGTTCGGCACGCCACCGGCCAAATGCCCGTATTGCGGGGTGGACAGCAGCCGCTTCGTGGAGGTTCAGTGAAGATCTTAAAGGCCATGTTGATTTATGGCGGCGTATTTTGCCGCTATCAATCACTCAGAAGCGGGTGGCAAAACCTGGTAAAGGGTTTATAAAGATGAGAGATATCACGGCGAAGACTTTCGAGGGCGCGGTGCTGAAAAGTATCCTGCCGGTTGTCGTTGTCATCTGGGGAGTCGGCTGAGGGTTTTGCCGGCGTCTCAAGCCTCAGGTCGAGGCATTGGCACAAGAGGTCGAAAACCGCATCCGCTTCTATAAACTGGAGCCCGGGCCCAATCTCGAATTTTTAGCCGATCTGGGCGTCAGTGGACTGCCGACGTTTTTGTTTTACAAGGACGGCGAAGTAAAGGTCTCGCTGTCCGGCACCCATACCCGGATGGATGAGCTGGTCGCGGCAATTGGCGAGCTGATATAGGCTTTAAGATAAAGATTTTGGCTGCTGGTATCGGTCGTGGGCGTATGACTATACAGCCGCCACCCTCTGACCTTGCCAAAATCTTTATCTTAAAGCTTAGAGGGGAGAGAGCATGATTGAAATCAGTACCAGGCTCAAGGAGGGTATCGTCGGCCGTGAAAGCGAAATGGCGGCCATCATCGTTGCCATGAATGCCGGCAAGCACATCCTGCTGGAGGGGCCGCCCGGAACGTCCAAGTCAACCCTGCTGCGAAAAATCGGACACGCAGCCGATATTCTCTTGTTCATCATCGAGGGCAACATCGACCTCACACCGGCCAAACTGGTCGGTTATTTCAATCCGGCCAAGGTGATGGCCGACAGTTATCGGCCTGATTACTTCGAAAAGGGGCCGCTGACCAGGGCCATGGAAGGCGGCGGAATCTTGTACATCGAAGAATTCAATCGCATGCCCGCCGATGTTTCCAACGTGCTCATATCTCCCATGGAAGAAGGAGAAATGGTCATCCCCCGGTTCGGCACCGTGAAGGCCGTGCGGCCATTCACCGTAATTGCCGCCCAGAACCCTTACGATGACGTGGGAACAGTCAGGGTCAGCCGGGCTTTTATGGATCGGATCTGCCTCATAAAAATGGGGTACCAGAACGAAGAAGAGGAAAAGGCGATCGTTCGGATGCGCACCGGCAGCAAAGATCGGGAAACTGTTTCCTTGGCCGTCCGGATGGTGCGGGCCACCAGGGACCATGAGGATGTCAAGCTGGGAGCCTCCATCCGCGCCGCCATCGACATGGTCGATTTATTTGCCGGCATGCAGAAGCTCGCCGATCGGCCGCGTCAGAACATTCTGAAAGCCGCCCGGATGGCGCTGGCCAATAAAATCTGGCTGAACGAAATGACGCGCAGATCAGCAGATGACATCATCGCGGAAATTTGGGACCACTTGAAAAACCGGCCCCCCGCCTTCGCGGGCAGTGACCCCCCGGCGGTCGGTTCACCCCCGCTGCCTGTCGACTATCCGGTCGAACCGGAACGGGGTCTAAAAAAAAAACCGCGTGCTCGATAGCAGAACAGTTTCTGGATTTCGCCGACGGTAACTTCCTTTTTGATTTCAACTCCAACGATCCCCGCCACTTCTGGCAAATGGCGTATCACTATAATGCGCATCCGGAAGAGCTGGAAACGTTTTTCGAGCAGCCGGGCTGCCTGCAGGCGTTTTCCCGCATCATCGGCAGATTGCAGGATGATGTCGCACTGCGGGCCATTAAAATCGCCAGTCGCATTATCATCGCCATCGCCCGGCAAATCGCCGACAGCGGATACCGCCCCGGCAAGCTTACACTGGCCGCCGGCCACACGCTGGGCGCCGACATCGAGCTGGACCGCAGTCTCGAAAAATATGCGCAGGCGCCTGACACCGGGATAATGGATAACCTGGTATCCTATGTGCGGCGCATAGAAAAAAAAGCGTTCGTGATGATGCTCGACTACAGTTATTCCATGCAAGGCAAGGTCATTCTGGCTGCCATCACGGCGGCCGCCATCGCGCAGCACTTTAAAGAAAACTATGCCATTCTGGCTTTCAGTAGCGCGGTCGGCATCTTAAAAGCCGTGGATGAACCGGTCGGCCCCGAAAAGGTGCTGCACAGGCTGTTTGCATTGAAGTCCCATGGGGACACCAATATTCGCATGGTGTTGGAAGCGGGGTTGGCGCACATCGCCAGGGCCGAAAGAAAAGTGGGGCTCCTTCTGACGGACGGCGACTGGAACAGCGGCGGAAGTCCTTTCGCGGCGGCCGCCGGGTTCGATAAATTGAGTGTGATCGGTTTTCCGCTGGCCAACGTCGATAAAATTCGTCAACTTTCTCTGCACGGCAAGGGAACGTTTTCGATCGTCGCGGACGAGACCCAGATTGTGGGGGCCATACTGCGTTGTTTAAACTAGCGTTGCCCGTTAAGGCCCCTTTTCCGAAATTCCCGCCTGCGGTCGGGATGCCGTGAGAGACCGGCGCAATTGCTTGTCCGTTCAACAGCCGTGCGCCCCCGCGCAATGGCAACCCTGTGAACGTATACGAAAACCCGCAGAAGACTCAATCGTAATTTTATTCTATTGGAATGCCTGAGCATGGCAAATACAGGATAGGGTGTCAAGCCGACACCCATACGATAGCCTGCGGTTGTTTAATTCTCACGGAAAGGGAAGGGAAAGTCAAAAAAAGGGGATTACGGAAATTATTACAGGGATCGCGTTTCTTCCTTTCGCCCTCTCAGCAAAAAGGCGTGCTTTGTATCGTTCGCGCATCAGATGCTTGCGGCGATCTTTTTCCCGAGTTGAATGCATAATTCAAGATCTTCCTCCCCGGGGACATACATGACGCTCAATCCAGGGTCGATGACCTCGACGCCCATACCTTTCATGGCGTCATTAATGGCCGGAATCGCCTCTCCGCCCCAGCCGTATGACCCGAAGGCAACGCCCTTTTTCTTCAGAGGCCGCAGCCCTTTGAGATATATCAAAAGCTCGGCTACTGTAGGAAAAATCCCTTCGTTTATGGTCGGAGAACCGATAGCCAAGATTTTAGCAGTCAAAATCTCCTTCATGATGTCACTGCGGTGATTTCGGCGTACATTTATAAGTTTGTTTTCGACTCCGGCTTCGCTTATGCCCTGTGAGATGGCTTTAGCCATGCTTTCGGTGCTCTGCCACATCGTATCATAGATGACCAACGCGCGATCTTCGGCCACACCGGTGCTCCAATCGGTATACGCCTGAATGATTTTATCAAGATGAGACCGCCATATGACCCCGTGACTGGGCGCAATGATGTCAATTGGGATTCCCAATTTTTTTATTTTCTTCAGGATGGGAG
>JBAPWQ010000149.1:0-1566 GCA_049283795.1 Desulfobacterales bacterium
GACGAAACGATCGCCATCCATCGCCGACATTCACAATCGATTCAGATCGGCAAGGTCACCGTGGGCGGCACGGCGCCGGTTTCCGTGCAGTCCATGACCAATACGCCTACCCAGGATGTCAACGCCACCGTTTCACAGATTCAGCGGCTGGAAGCGGCCGGCTGCGAAATCATCCGGGTGGCCGTGCCCGACGAGGCGGCCGCCGCGGCTATCAAGGCCATCAAAGCCGCCATCGCGATACCCCTCATCGCCGATATTCATTTCGATCACCGTCTGGCCATCAGGGCGGCGGAAGCCGGCGCCGACGGCCTGCGCCTCAATCCCGGCAATATTGGCGGAGCGGACAATGTGCGGGCCGTGGTCAGCTGTGCGAAAGATCATGGGGTGCCGATTCGGATCGGGGTCAACGCCGGATCGCTTGAAAAGGACCTGCTGGAGCGCTACGGAGGCGCCACGCCGGCCGCCATGGTCGAAAGCGCCCTGCGCCACACCGCCCTGCTGGAAGACCTGGACTTTCACGCCATCAAGCTGTCGCTCAAGGCTTCCGACGTGGGCCGCACCCTGGCGGCGTATCGCCTGCTGGCGCGCCAGACCGATCTGCCGCTGCATATCGGCGTCACCGAGGCCGGGTCGCTCTATACCGGTATTGTGAAATCCGCATTGGGCATCGGCATGCTGCTGGCCGAGGGCATCGGTGATACCCTGAGGGTTTCCCTGACACGGGATCCGGAGGAAGAAGTCCGGGTCGGTTATGAAATCCTGAAGGCCCTTAACATTCGCCGCCGCGGCCCCGACATTATCGCCTGTCCGACCTGCGGACGGACGGAAATCGACCTGTTCGGCATCGTCGCGGCCGTTGAAGCCCGAGTGCAGCGCCTTGCAACGCCCATCAAAATCGCCATCATGGGGTGTGTGGTCAACGGACCCGGGGAAGCCCGGGAAGCCGACATCGGCATCGCCGGTGGAAAGGGCGTCGGCATTCTTTTCAAAAAAGGGAAGGTGGTTCGCAAGGTCCCCGAATCACAACTGGTCGAGGCCCTCATGCAGGAAATCGATCGCTTTGAGCAGCGTGATTCCACCAGGGAGCCGCCGCCCTGAAACGTTATGGGGTGTTTTATTGCATCCGACGACGACAACACCTTGCCCTTACATCCGGAACGCAGACAACGCATGAATGGGAGAAACCGCATATGGCCAAACAGGTGAAACCAGCCATCACGCCGGTACGCGCCGACGACTATCCTGAATGGTACCAGCAGATCATCAAAGCATCCGACCTGGCGGAAAAATCACCGGTGCGCGGCTGCATGGTCATCAAACCCTGGGGGTATGCCCTGTGGGAAAATATCATGCGCGGCATGGACGACATGTTCAAGGCCACCGGTGTTAAAAATGCCTATTTCCCGTTATTCATTCCCTTGAGTTTTCTGGAGAAAGAGGCCGAGCACGTGGAGGGCTTTGCGCCCGAGCTGGCCGTGGTCACCATCGGCGGCGGAAAAGAGCTGGAGGAGCCCCTCGTCGTGCGGCCCACCTCCGAGACCATCATCGGGCACATGTATTCGCGCT
>JBAPWQ010000150.1:0-1582 GCA_049283795.1 Desulfobacterales bacterium
CCTTCGAGGAGGAGCGCGGCACGCCCATTTTGGGAATGATGACGCATGCCGCCGGTGAAGGCGCCCTTCCGGCCGGGTCGGTTTTTGTCAGTCACGGACCGACGCCGCAAGACGCGCCGGCATTCACGGCCAGCACCACCCACGGCGGCTTTGACAACGACCCGGTTACCATGAACCACCTGTTGCGCCGCGTTCTGGGAGGCCCGCCCAAGCAGCCTTTTACGCAGGCCGCATTGATATACTGAGTCTACCGTTGACGGTGGCAAAGACCCGGCCGAACCCGTCTGATCAGCCAAATCAATTGTCAGCGCTGCGCTATTGTGCTAATCGCAGTGAAAAATCCGCAGGAGGCAGGGGACGCCGTCTTGATGAAAACAGGTTGTGTTCTCGCAGAGTGAATCCAATGCCTTTTACCAGTTAATGTCCCAATCGCGGCGGCCGCAGGCAAGATCAATGGCATCCACAACCACTAAAACCGGCAGTCCGGTCGGCCTGACGGCCGTGATCGGGTGCCTGGCACTGGTTACGGCGATCGGATTTTGGGTGATGGAGCGCCGGATAGCGGCGACCGTCCGCCAAGAAACGGCCTTGTTTCAGGACGCCATCAACGCCATCGCGCTGGCCAACGACAGGGAGTACGAGGCCGCCGTCGAGCTGCTGCGCCCGCTGGTGGCGGCTCTTCAGGAACGGGGGGTTCCCGCGCAACAGCTGACGGCCTTGATCGACGCCTATTTGCTGTCGATCGTCAATGCGGCCGAGCCGCTCGAGTACGCCCGCGATTTCACCGATTTGCTACCGGCCCTGGAAACCAAAATGCCGCGTTACGGATGGCGCATGCATCAGGCCGGCTGGTATTTTTTCCGAACGGGCGATTTGGCGGCGGCACGACACTATTTTGAAAAGGCGATTGCTGATTTCGACGGGCTCGGCGATTTCCGCGAGTCCGCCGATACCTATTGGGCGGCGGCCCTGATCAACATCGCCCAGGGCCAAAAGGATCTGGCCGTCGCCAACCTGGAGACCGCCGAAACGCGCAACTACCGCCGCTACAACAAATCTATTTTCATTGCCGATCGAAGTGCCTACCAGCACGATCCCTGGTTTATCCGGCTGGGCATGCAGTATGCTGATTTTTGGCCGACCATGCAGGCGATACTAAAAGAGTTCGAAACCAACCAGGCTGCGCAACCGCGTTAGGGTCACGGGAATAAATAAATCCGCCATATGGCGCCGGCTGTGGTTTCGTCAGCAAGGCGTATCCGCCCGGTGCATATCGAGATATGTGCCGGCGGGTGGAACGCAGGTGGTGCAACCACAGGCAAGAAAGAGGTGGATTTATTTTTTTCCGGAGCCCTTAGGTCCCGGTCAATCGACCGGGTTGAACTCTTAGATGGCCAATATTCTCGCGCGACGATACCGAAAAGGCCCCCTGATTCGTGGTGGGCCTTTTTTATAGATCCGTGAAGGGTTGTTTAAAAATCGTACCGTCCGGTTAGACGGTAAATCCTTAATGGTGCTGAAGGGAAATCGTACCTACGCACAAGGCGGGCCACGAAAAGCTTTTCTGCCAGCACAAATGGGG
>JBAPWQ010000151.1:0-1539 GCA_049283795.1 Desulfobacterales bacterium
CCGCAGATGACGGCCTTGGCCATGTGCTCGGCCATGGCGATCCCGCCCGAAAAGACCAGGTTGATCCGCTGGCGGGCAGCGGCATTCACCAGTTCCAGATGGATCTCGCGGATCAGTTCCTTTAAAAACCGCGGATTCGAAGCGCCGCGCTCGTTGCCGTGGTCATCGGCGGTGAAGTGCAGGGAATCGACCCCGGATTTCGCCAGGTCGCGCGCGCGGCCGGCCGCGCGCGCATCGAGCGGCAGGCCGACCATGATCACCACGTCCGGGCGGTGGTGGCGGACGGCATCGAAGCTCTTTTCGATCCCCGGCGCATCGGCCAGCTCAACGGCCCGGCTGTGCCGGATCAAATCGGCCTGCGCCGCGATATCCGCCTTCGTCAGGCAGGGAATCAGGGTGTCGGCGAAGGGTTTCAAGGCCGCGCCGACATCCTGCGGCCGGACGAACATCAGGGTTCCCAGCCGCCGGGCGGCCTTGGCCGCCGAGAGCAGGACGGGTTCACTAACCACCAGGTCCGGCGACAACTGGAACAGAAGCGGCAGCGGGACCTCGAGCAGCGGCGGCACCGCCGAGGCCAGGGACATGTCCGGGTTGAATTCCAGCCGGGTGATCCGGCGCGAAAGCTCGACGCTGGTGTTGATGTACTCGCGGCCGTGGATGCCGTCGCGCGTGGGCCGCACGATCTCGGACATATCAGTCCACATGGCATCGAAGCCGGGCGCCACGAAGGGGCCGCGGTACCCCGCTCCCGAGACCGGTATTTTGCCCATGTGGGCCTGGTACCAGAGCCGGTGCAGCGTGTCCGCGCGCCAGTAGTCGTCGCCCAGGCTACGGTAGTCCGGGTTGATCGTGCGCGAGAAGATGCCCTTGGTGCACTCCTGGATACACCGGAAACAGCTCATGCAGGTGTAAAGGTACTCCGGCTCGTCCATGGCGCTCATGTGCAGGACGTTTTCCTTGAAGATGTTGTAGACGCATTTCTTCTTGACGCACTGCCGGCAGCTGCCGGCACAGTTTTCCCGAAACTCGATCGTGGCGTACTTGCCGATCGGGTGAAAGCGCGGCGCCGCGGTTTCGGTGTGGATCTGATATTTCTGGGGCATAGTGACTCCGTTGCCGGCTACAAATTTCGGTTCAATTCCTGTAAGGGCGAAAAATTTTTCGCCCCTACGCTCGTCCATGGCGCTATTGGCCGCCACGGCTTATGAAAATTCTATTGATCGGTGTCTCGACCGAGCGGGGTCCTGGATTCACCGTTCAAGGGTTTAATCAACCCTGAACCTGTCAACGTCGAACATCGAACGTCCAACATCGAATCCCGAATAAGGACAAATAAGGACACGATGTCATGTTATCGATGCGGCTGCGGGCGCGGCAGCAGGCCGGCGGCCGCAACGATCTCGCGCACGGCTTCCTCCCACTCGATGGCCATGATGTGAAGGCCGTGAACCCCGTCGATCTGGCGCAGTTCTGCAATCGTCTCGCGGCAGATCTTCAAGCCTTCCTCGGCCGCCTTGTCCTTGGCAACGCCGGCCATGC
>JBAPWQ010000152.1:0-3326 GCA_049283795.1 Desulfobacterales bacterium
ACTTAACAGTATATACACATTTATCAGGTGATCACCGTCTTTCATGGATCAGTAATTTTGCTAACAGGATTATATACCGGATCGGATGCCACACTTTTGCATCGTGGGAGTTTGCAAGCGACTCCGGGAAAATGACATTCGAAAGCTCCACGGTACTGTCATGGTATTATAAACTGGCGCCATCTCACATTGCCTGGTTCTACCAGATGAGGTAGAGAGGATTTTGCGTTCTACAATATGTTGTTTAGGTCGAAATCCGGAAACCCGGGCTGGGGATATAAAATATCCCCTTAAAATGACTGCTCCAATTACCATGCTTTAATGCGACACGACTTTTTCGCATGGCCCGCACACCCGCCAGCCGCTTAATTCCGAAAAAGCTCAGCCCGCCCAGCCTCCGTCTGCGGAACCGTTTAATCCCTGAAACCATTTTAACGTCCTGTTGTGCGTTCCTGCCAAGCAGTTGTCGGGATATGGAAAGGTACGCATCATGTGACAAAACGGTTGACGGGGGACTTCGCACGCATATCCGGTTTCGATTTGCGGCTGAACGTCGCTCTCGATCGAGTTCAAACCCACCCCGGCCGACAGGTATCATCGAAGTTTGAGCATACCACGGGTATCGTCTATGCTCGACCATTTCCATCACCCAGCTGACCCTGACGGTCAGCCGCCGTACTGAAAACGTACCGAAAACATTGAGGCGGGCCGCGGTCCATTGTTGCCTGCCCAGGCTCGGTCGGCAAGATCATGAAAGGTCACCATCGAAACCACCCATTTTCTACTAGATGCGGTATACGAAGCAACGTGCTGCTACCATATGGACAACATTGCTGATTTATCGTCTATATGAGCCGATGGTCTTTCCTGAATTCAAACACCTTAAACCGGAAGCCTTCGAATCCATCCAGAGTTGAGCCGTAATTTCCAACCCCACTTACCCGGTGAAATTCGGCGGGGCAACCGCAAGGGCCGGGGTACCGCATAGGTGCGTACAATGATTGGTGTCGGGTTTGTCGGCTTTTGACTTAGCGCTTTGCAGCCACACCGGCATATTTCGGATTTAGGTTGGTTGCGGTGTCTATCAGCCGAACCGGAATCCGGCGCATCTCTGCAAACTATTTCAGGCCATGATTTCTGATGCCATCTTTTGACTGGGACAGCTTTTGGATGATCATCCGGACGATTTTCGACAGTGTCGGACGCGGACCTCGATCAGAATGGTCCTTCTATGGCGCCTCTGAATGTCATGCCTCATGTGGTAGACATGAATTATGACCATACCGTATGTGGTATGAATGATGAATTGGTGTTTCCCCGGTTGAGATGTGGAAGACCCCCCTGCGTCGATGCAGGCGCGGCCCGTCCATATCCTCGCATGGACTGAAAAGGCGGCAGGGAAGAGGAGTGACAGCAGCGGGTTGTCCGGTGGTCATCGGGATCAGTAGCGGCTGGTGTATTGTTTGCGGACCCGCTCCATTTCGCGTTGTCCCTCGCGGCGGCGGATGGACTCGCGCTTGTCGTATTTGCGCTTGCCCTTGGCCAATGCCAGGGTCATTTTGACCTTGCCGTTCTTAAAATAAAGCTGCAGGGGCACTAAAGTGGATCCCTGTTCGTTCGCTTTGCCGTAAAGGCGTTTGATTTCGCGTTTGTGCAGCAACAGCTTGCGGGGCCGCAGCGGGTCGTGGTTGTCGTAATAGGCATATTTGTAAGGGCTGACGTGCATCTGATAGACGTAGACCTCCCCGTTTTGGATCCGGGCATAGGAATCCTTCAGGTTGACCCGCCCCTGACGCATTGATTTTACCTCGGTTCCCATGAGCACCAGGCCGGCTTCGAACACCTCTTCGATGTGATAGTCATGCCGGGCCTTGCGGTTTTCGGCAATATTTTTTTTGGGTTCCTTTTCCACAAGACATCCGATAACGCGTTATTGAAGGTATTTACATTGTTGTGTTAATGGCTCAGCCAGTGCCGCTCCGCGTTTCAGACCGCACGGCCCTTGGCTGCAGGCCGGGACCTTGCCGTTATCCGGCCATTGAGATCGTTGTCAGCCCGATCGAATTCGGAAAGGATATCGCCATAGGCGTCGCGCAGCAATGCCGATACCTTTTCGGCAGACATCAGCTCGAGAGCCTCTGCAACCAGTGCCCTGGTGTCGCTGACCTTAATCGAACGGATCATCTGCTTTATGGTGGGAATGGCCTGGGGGTTCATGCTCAGCTCGTCTATTCCAAGGCCCAGCAGGATCGGCGTGTTGAGGGGATCGCTCGCCATTTCACCGCAGATGACCACTTTGATGTTTTTTTGAGCGGCGATGTCCGTGATATGTTTCAACAACCGCAGAATGGCCGGGTCGAGCGGCTGGAACAGGTGGGCCACATTCTTGTTGTTGCGATCGATCGCCAGGGTGTACTGGATCAAGTCGTTGGTGCCGATGCTGAAAAAGTCGGCCTCTTCGGCGATGGCGTCGGCCATGATGACCGCCGAGGGAACTTCCACCAGGACCCCGATCTCGAGGTCGTCGTTGAACGCCACCCCCTCTTGCGCCAGCGATGCCGCCGCTTCTTTGAGGGCCTGTTTTGCCTGGACAACCTCCCATTGGGTGGCGACCATCGGAAACATGATCCGGACCTTGCCGTACACCGCGGCCCGCAGAATGGCGCGCAACTGGGTGCGGAAAACATCGGGCCGCTGCAGGCAGTAGCGGATTCCCCGCAGTCCGAGGGCCGGATTGGCCTCGTTCAGGCCATTCTCCGTCGAAATCGCCTTGTCGCCGTTGATATCGAGCGTGCGGATGGTGACCGGTTTGGGGGCCATCACCTGAACCACATCGGAGTACTTGTCGAAGAGTTCGTCCTCGCCGGGTAGACGGGGGCGGCTCATGTACTGAAACTCGGTCCGGTAGAGGCCGATGCCGTCCCCACCGTAATTGACCACCGACACCACCTCTTCGGGCAGTTCGATGTTGCCCATCACCTTCACGCTCCGTCCGTCGAGCGTTTCGACCGGCAGACGGCTGCGGCGGCTGATGGCCGCCTTTTGACGCTCGTATCTGATCCGTCTTTGTTCGTATTTGACCAGCGTTTTTTCGTTCGGATGGACGATGACCTTACCGGCAATGCCGTCCAGGACGATGAGGTCGTCGTTTTTGATCGATGCCGTGGCATTTCCCACGGCAAAAACGGCCGGGATTTCCAGGGTGCGGGCAATGATGCCGGTGTGCGAGGACTTACCGCCCTTGTCGGTGATGAAGCCCTTGATCCTTTCCAGGCGGATCTGGCTGGTATCGGCCGGCGACAGATCGCGGGCCACCAGAATGACCC
>JBAPWQ010000153.1:0-18683 GCA_049283795.1 Desulfobacterales bacterium
CGCGGCGCTTCGAATCCGCGGTTTTTAAAGGAACTGATCCGCGAGATCCATCTGGAACTGGTGAATGCCGCTGCCCGTCAGCGGATCAACCTGGTCTTTTCGGGCGGGATCGCCATGGCCGAGCACATGGCCAAGGCCGTCATCTGCGGCGCCGATGCGGTCACGGCTGACCTGGCCCTGCTGGTCGCCCTGGAGTGCCGCCTGTGCGGCCGGTGCCGCAAGGGCCTGAGTTGCCCGGTCGATCTGGATCAAGCCTTCGACACTCGCTGGGGCAGCCAGCGGATTGTCAATCTGATCGGCGCCTGGCACAGCCAGCTGATCGAAGTCATGGGGGCCATGGGCATCCGGGAGGCCCGCCGGCTGCGCGGCGAAGTCGGGCGCTCCATGTGGTTCGAAGACCTGGAACGCGAACATTTCGGCCCAATATTCGGAGAACGCAAAGTATCAGGACTGGGATAACAGATGAAACAGCCACCCGACATCACGCACCTGCCTAAAACAACCGAAGCCCGGTCGCGGTTTCGCAACACGATCGGCAAGTATACCATCAAGCGCAGCTCGCGCTGCATCGCCTGCGGCCTGTGTGCCGAGCTGTGCCCGTACGGGGTCCATCCCCGCTACGAGAAATTCTCCAAGTCGCTCAGGCCCATCGAGCACCGGTGCATCGGCTTCGACTGCCGCAAAAACGACTATTACTGCATCGACCGCTGCCCGGAAAAGGCCCTGACCCTGCGGCCCAATCCGGTCCTGGAAACCCTCGGGGACTACCGCTGGCCGGCCGAAATGCTGCTGGCCCACTGGGAAATGGCCGAAACCGGCCACCTGCCCACGGTCGATCTGGAGTACGACCTCGGCTGCTCGGGCGGGGGGTTCGACAAGATGCGCTTCAGGCTGCCGGACCCGGCCGAGTATCGCGACATCGGCGATGCCGACATCGATCTGGGGCTCGATCTCAACAAGCGCCGGGACGGCCGGCCGGAGCGCCGGTTGTCGCTGCCGTGCTACAGCGGCGGCATGTCCTACGGTTCGATGGCCCTGTCGGCCCTGACGGGCCGGGCCCGGGCCGCAGCCCGGTTGAACACCCTCACCTGCACCGGCGAAGGGGGCTATCCCAAGGAGTTTCTGCCCTACGCCGATTATGTCATCACGCAGGTGGCCACCGGCTTGTTCGGGGTGAGCGAGGAGACGATCCAGTGCGCCCCGGTGATCGAGTTCAAGTACGCCCAGGGGGCCAAACCGGGCCTGGGCGGGCACCTGCTGGGCGACAAGGTGACGCCCGAGGTGGCCGCCATGCGCGAGACCGTGGTCGGCCGGTCGCTTTTTTCGCCCTTTCCCTTCCACAGCGTCTATTCGGTCGAGGACCACAAGAAACATGTCGACTGGGTCAAGGAGATCAATCCCCGCTGCCTGGTCTCGGTCAAGGTCTCGACCCCGACCGACGTGGACATGGTGGCCGTCGGCAGTTACTACGCCGGCGCCCACATCGTCCACATCGACGGCAGCTACGGCGGAACCGGTGCGGCGCCCGACATCGCCAAGAAAAATATCGCCATGCCGATCGAGTACGCCATCCCCAAGGTGCATCACTTCCTGAAGAACGAGGGTATCCGGGATGAGGTCTGCCTGATTGCCAGCGGCGGGATCCGCAACGCCATGGATGTGGCCAAGGCGATCGCCCTGGGCGCCGACGGCGTGGTTATCGGCACCGCCGAACTCGTCGCCCTGGAGTGCGTGCGCTGCGGCAACTGCGAGAGCGGGCGCGGCTGCGCGCGCGGCATCGCCTCGACCGACCACGAATTGGGCCACATGATATCGGAGGCCTACGCCGAACAGCGCATCGTCAACATGTACATGGCCTGGCGCAAGCAGTGGTGCGAGATTCTGCGGCAGTTCGGCATGCAAAGCATGCGCGAGCTGGTCGGGCGCTCCGATCTTCTGGTCCATCTCGACTATCTCGACGAGGCCGAAAGAGACCTGTATCGGCCGGCGCCGCGACATCAGACGATTATTTAGTTTTTATCTTTCGTCATCATCAAGGAGCAGCGATGAATTTATCACGGCAGTCGATTGTAGATAAAATTCTGGCGTCGCGGGCCAGGATCCCCCATGGTGCCCTGCAGGCCAAGAAAGCCGCCGAAGAGGGCGGGTGCGGTGTCACCGGCTTCATTTCCTCGATCCCGGTCCGGGGGCGTCACATCCACGAGCCCTCGGTCCAGATGCACAACCGCGGCAACGGTAAGGGCGGCGGCATTGCCGCGGTGGGGCTTTCGGCCGAGAGCCTGGGGGTCACCCAGGACATCCTGGACTCCCACTACATGCTTCAGGTGGCGCTGCTCGACCCCACGGCCAGGGGCGAGGTGGAAGCCGCCAACATCGCCCCCTTCCTGGAGGTGCACAAGGCCCAGGCGCTTCCGACCGTCGATGACTACCGCGACATCGAGGGCCTGGAGGTCAAGCCGCCGGACGTCTGGCGCTATTTCGTGCGCGTCAAAAAGGACGTGCTGACCCGGTTCATCGATGACAACGGCCTGGAGGACCTGGACCCCCGCAAGGCCGAGGACGAATTCATCTGCCAGAACTCCACCCGCATCAACCAGTCGTTTTACGCCTCCCTGGGCGAGCAGAGGGCTTTCGTGCTGTCCCACGCCCGCAACCTGATGATCCTCAAGATCGTCGGCTACGCCGAAAAAGTGGTCGAGTACTATCGGCTCGAGGATTTCAAGGCCCACGGCTGGATCGCCCACCAGCGGTATCCGACCAAGGGGCGGGTCTGGCATCCCGGCGGCGCCCATCCCTTCAGCGGCATGGACGAGGCCCTGGTTCACAACGGCGACTTCGCCAACTACCACGCCGTCAGTGAGTATCTGAAGCAGCACAACATCCATCCCCAGTTCCTGACCGACACCGAGGTGGCGGTGCAGCTGCTGGATTTGTTGAACCGCACCTTCGACTATCCGATGGAGTATATCATCGAGGCCATGGCCCCGACCACCGAGCATGATTTCGACCGGCTCTCGCCCGAAAAGCAGCACATCTACCGCACGATTCAATCGGCCCACATCCAGGCGTCACCGGACGGCCCCTGGTTTTTCATCATCGCCCGCAACAATCCCTATGCCGGTTACTTCCAGCTCATCGGGATCACCGACACCTCCATGCTGCGCCCGCAGGTGTTTGCCCTGCAGGAGGGCGAGGTGCAGATCGGCCTGATCTGCTCGGAAAAACAGGCCATTGATGCCACCCTGCGAAACCTGGCGGCCGAAGACGACCGCTTCTGCCCGGTGGCCGACACCTACTGGAATGCGCGCGGGGGCAGCGCCGCCGACGGCGGGGCCTTTATTTTCACCGTCGAGGACGCCGGCCGGGGCGACGGCTCGAAGGCTTTGGTCTGCACCAACAAGTTCGGCACACCGGTTCGCACGCCGGAAGGGCAGACGCACTACCGGCCGTCGCTCGGACTTGCGACCGCCGAAAATGGCGAAGATATTTCCGCGGCGGTGGTGCGCGGGCTGGCGGCCGCCGATGCGACGGGCCTCAAGGACTACGGCGCCGCCCATCTTCCCGGCTGGGACTATGCCGCGCTCGGCCATTTCTGCCGCGAACTGGCGCAGCGGGGCCAAGAAGACGATGACGCCAAGGCCAAAGCCATCGAGACCCTGACCTTTCTGAATGACCGGCGCCTGGCGACCGGCGCCAAAAAGCGCAGTTCCACGCTGGCCATCGTGCGGGATCACCTGCGCGCCATTTTTACCGATGTGCCCGGAATCGATGCGGGCGGCAGCAGCCGCTACCGCCGGATCGACTGGTCGAGCCGCGCTGCGCTGCGGCCGCCGCGGGCAGCGGAAGAGGTGCTGGTGATCAATGCCAGGGACTTTCCACCCGAAGGCGACGACTGCGACGCCCGGTTGATCTGTGCGGCTTACAAGATGGGCTGGCGGCGGTTCCTCTGCCATGGTTACAAGGGGCAGCGCTTCACCGGCTGCGGCCTGGCGAAAGATACCGGCGATGTGCGCATCGATGTCTACGACAGTTCGGGCGATTATCTCGCATCGGGCATCGACGGGCTCGAGATCCACGTCCACGGCAACGCCCAGGACCAACTGGGCCAGATCATGAAACGCGGCAAACTGGTCATTTACGGCGACGTCGGCCAGACCTTCCTGTACGGCGCCAAGGGCGGCGAAGTCTACGTCATGGGACACGCCGCCGGGCGGCCGCTGATTAATGCCGTAGGGCGTCCGCGCGTGGTCATCAACGGGACCTGCCTGGACTTTCTGGCCGAGTCTTTCATGGCCGGCGATCCACTTAACGGCGGGGGCTTCGTCGTGCTGAACGGACTCGAATTCGATTCGAGCGGCCGGCTCGTCGGCCGCAAACGCCCCTATCCTGGCTCGAATCTCTTCTCCCTGGCCTCGGGCGGCGCCATCTACCTGCGCGATCCGCACCGGACGGTCGTGGCGGGGCAGCTGAACGGCGGCGCCTTTGCGGACCTGACGCCGGCGGACTGGGACCTGATCCGGCCCTACCTCGAGGAGAACGAAAGGCTGTTCGGTATTTCGGTCGCTGACGATCTGCTGACGGTCGACGGCGAAAAGAGGGGTTACCGGTCGGTTTACCGCAAGGTGCAGCCCGCCGGGCTCGAGGCCCTGGCGACGGCCGCCGCCGCCTCCGAAGAGTGGGGCGCGGAGTGGCAGGAGGAAAGTGAAGCGGCGGCCCAGGCCGTTAAATGCGGGTAGGGGGTTATAGTCCCTGAACGGAAATTATAGGCTTCAAGATATGGACACTGATTAAAACCAGTAGCGGATTCCCACGCCTAAGCCGTTGGAAGCCCCGTGCATGTCGTTGATGACGCCGCCGGCCCCGGAGCGGTGATGAATGGCGGTGACGAGGCTCCACTGGGGAGCGCTCGGCAGCGAAAAGGTGAATTCGAAGGCCAGCGCGCCCAACAACTTGGCCGATTCGCCCTGGTTCTTGACCTCGATTTCCGGTATGGACGTGGCATAGGACAGGCCGGCGCCGGCGGCGAAACTCGTGTCCAGATACCGGTCCCAGGGAAAGGCCAGCCAGCGGAAATAGCCCAGAAAAACGAATTCCCAGTTGTCCTGATCGCCCCAGAACTTGTCGACCTGGCCCTCGAGTTCGAGGTCGAAATAGTGGCGATAGGTGTAAATCCTGCGCATCATCCCCAGCCCGACATAATAGGCATCCTCGAAATCAAAACCCCTTGTCACCATACGGCCGAGCGATTCGTCGGTGAGCCGGCCAGCGTAGAGCGTGGCGGCCCAGTCCTTTTGTTCGCTTGCGCCGGCAGGGGGCGTCGCGGCGGTCAGGATCAGCGCCAGAACGCACATACGTAGTCTCCACCTGTTCTTTGCTGTGAACATTTTTATTTTCCCTTTTTCCTGTCGTCGGTAGATGGTTTTACGAGTTCCTCGAACGACGGCATCAGTTGCTTGGCCTTCCAGTCCGCGAGAAGGAAGGGGTAGGGGCTATCCGAGGAGACGGCCGGATAGGACAAATCGGTGTCATTCTCTTTGGCGAAGATCTCCAGGCGGTGCGGTTTTTGCCCGTCCAGCTCCAGGGTGTAGATCGGATCCTTGAAATCGGTGGCGACCCGGTCCGCAATGTATTTTTCAGCGGCCAACTGGGACATCGCAGCCAGCAGCTGATCGATTTTGGCGGGATCGGCGCTGCGGCCGTCGCTTGTCTGCCAGACCATCCTGGCTTTCAGCGGAGCGGCCGCGTCCGCGGGGGCGGCGGCCTCCGGTTTCCCGTCGCCGGTTTTTTCGTCCAGGGGGGCCTCCTGGCGGGCCAGGGTCAGGGTCTGTTGGTCCTTCGTCAACTCGATTCGCTGAACATCGCTGGCGGCAAAGGAAAACACCGCCTTGTCGCGCAGGTCTTCCACGCTCTGCGCGAAGGTATTTCTGAAATTGTCCCGCGCCTGATAGATCTTCGCGTCGCCGGCCAGTTTGACGAACGTGTGCCTGAACGAGGGGCCGACCTTGCCGACGGCGAACTCCCGTTCGGGCTTGGCGCCGGCCCAGGCCTTGACCGCAATCTTTTTATCGTCGCTCAGATCGTAACGAATGTCGTCACCCGACTCGGAAGCCAGGCTGGTCAGGGAAAGATCGGAGATGACGTCGAGCATCTGGCTGACCTTGGCCCGGTCGGCCGGAAATTTCTGCTCGCCGATGGTCCAGGCGTCATCGGCCCGGCTGAGGCTCAGCGTTCCGTCGGGTCCGGTGATGTCGATGCGGGTGATGGACTTGGCCGGGACTGGCGGCAGCTGCGGCAGGTCGTAAAGCGTCCGGTCGGTTTGACGCGTGAAAAGATAAATCGACAAGGCGAGGATAACCACCGCCAGGATAATGATTTCTTTCTTCAGCTTCATCGTCTGCCTCTCATGAAGATCGCCTTAAATTTCCAGCTTTTGACCTAAAGCCCTTTTCCCTGAAACATTTCCTGAATGCGTCTTTTGCGGGAGAGCCTCCGAAACCAGACCGCGATGCCGAAAAGAACGACCAGGATCGGTAGCCCGGCGATGTTGAAGGCCTTGACGGCGGTCTTGGTCCCGGCGCCGATCGGGGCCAACGGGTTGAAATCCTGCCTTTTGGCGCGCAGGACCGCCATGTCCGTGCGGTCGTTCAATGCATCGATGACGTTCAGGATAAAGATCGCGTTGGGGCCCCGGCCCTGCGCGTCGATGACATTGTCGGTCAGTATCTCCGGGGAGGCCATGACGAAAATGCGCCCCGGCCGGCCGCGCGCGATAAACGCCCCTTCGCTTTCAACCGGCACCGGCACGCTTTCAGGCATTTTCGCTTCGGGAGACTGGGGTGCGGCGGCGGGTGCATCCGCCGGTTCGCCGGTAGCTTCCGGTCCGGATCGGGTGTCGGCGGCCGCACCCTCAGGGGTTTCCTCACCGGCGGCGTCCGTTTTCTTTTCGGGCAGCGGCCGGCCGGCAAAGTAACTGCCGAAGCCGCCCTCCAGCCAGTAGGCCAGCGGGTAGCTCTGAAATTCCTGCTCGCTTTGCGGCGGGCGGATCATCTCGGGGACGAGGGTGATGGGCGCCCGCATCTGCCAGGATTTTTCCGAGGAAGAGATCACGCGCCGGGCCTTGATGTCGTCCGCCTTGAGGCGGTCCTCGATCAGTTCCAGCGGCGAGATCCGGACCGCCACCAGGCGGGTGATGTTTTGCATGAAATCCAGGTCGTGATTGATGTTCCGGTTTTCGATCAGCGGCGCGAAGTAGATCGGCCGCTCGCCGCCGCCCATGGATTGCGGCAGTTCCTGTTTGAAGCTGTTGAGGTCCATCACGTAGGAGGCCTTGGCGCGCACGCCGTAGTGATCGAGCAGTTTTTCCAGGCCGGTCTGGAGCGGCTCGAAACGGGGACCGGGGTTCATGCCGCGGGGCATCTGCGGCGGCGGTGCGACTTCCTTGAAGCTGTCCGGCATGATCAGGATGTTTTTGCCCTGCATCAGATACTGGTCGATCTGAAACAGTTCCTCGTCGCTGAAGTTTTCCGTAGGCCGGACGATCATCAGAGAACCCAGGCTCGCGGGGATCTTGCCGTCCTTCAGGGTGACATCTTCGATGGTGTAGTTCCGGGAGACGATCGTCCGGAAATTGTTCAGCGCATCCGCATCCGGCGGCTCGGCCGGGTTCATCTGCGGCCGGGGCATGAGGGGCAGGGTGCCTTTGTCCGCCAGGTATCCGATCTTTTCGTTGATAACGATCAGGGACTCGACGTTTTCGCGAATCAGGTTTTCGAGCGCATCTTCGGCAACCATGTCGTAGCGGGTCCCGATGATCGGAATCCGCATCACGTTGACCAGCTGCACCGCGGCGGTTTTGCCGCCGTGTTCCAGGACCAGGCCGACGATGCCCTCGCCGGCACCGAGGTTCTCGCGCGGCAGGTCGGGCCATTTCAGGCTGAGAAGATTGATCTTCCGGGATTGCAGCTCCTGGGCCGCCTCCGGGGCCGTGGTCGGGTCGACGCGGGTGAACTCGAGCTTGTTGAGAAAACCCGGGTTGAGCTTGTCGACCATGGCGGCGACGTGCCCGGGCAGCTCGGGCAGGCCATCGAGCCCGATCATCGGGGCCACCTTGTTCAGGGAAGAGGATTGAAACAGGGTGATCCGGATCTTGCCCTCCAGCCGCAGCAGCGCGCTGACCTTGTTGTTCAGCTTCATGATGGCGCTTGTCAGCTGGTATTCCAGGTTGTCGATCGAGGTGATGGTCGGGATGCGCTCGATCAGATCGCCGTGCAAAATCACCAGGCCCATGTAGGCCTTCTGGAACTTGACCTCGTCTTTTTCGATGACCTGGATCTGGATCGGACTGATGCCGAAGTTATCGGCCAGGTCGCGGTTGGAGCCGCCCGCGGCCGGCGAGTCGCTTTCTTCCGGGCTGACATCGTAGAAGCGATAGTTGAAGTGGCGGCCGGCGTGGATGGCGTATTCTTCGAGCAGGTCGCGCAGGTAGCGTTCGATGCTGTTGTAGGGGGCCGGCAGGTTTTTGGTGAAAAAGACATTGATGGTCAAGGGCTCGGAGAGCGTGGCGACCGCGCGGCGGCTGGCCGCGGAGAGCGAAAACGCCCCGGATGCCGTCAGGTCGAAGCGCTTGAAGAGCGTGATGCCGGCCAGATTCACCAGCACCACCACGACCAAGTAGATGAAAAATTTGATGTACTTTCCGCTTTTTGCCTTTCCCACGATACCCGATCTCCTTAATTTTTATCTTCCAGCGCCAGGTGTGCGGCGTACAAACCGATAAAGCAGATGCTGAGAAAATAGATGACATCGCGCGTGTCGACGATCCCGCGCGAGATATTTTGAAAATGCTGGTCGACACCCAGATAGGCCACCGCCCCCAGGATGCCCCGCGGCAGAAAAAAGAGCATCCGTTCGATCAGGGTCAGCGTGAAGCAGATGGCCATGCCGATGATAAACGCGATGATCTGGTTGCGGGTTAGCGCGGACGCGAAGAGCCCGATGGCGGAAAAGGCGGCCCCCAGCAGCACCGCGCCCAGATAGCCCCCGATGACCGGGCCCCAGTCGAGCTGGCCCAGAAACGACACCGTCACCACATAGCCGATGGTCGGCACCAGCATGGCGACGATGAACGCCAGCGCGGCCGCGAACTTGCCGACGATGACCTCCGTGAAGCTGACCGGCAGCGTCAGCAGGGTTTCATAGGACCCGACGTTGCGCTCCTCGGCAAAGAGCCGCATGGTGACGGCCGGCACGACAAAGGCCATGATGATCGGCAGCATCGAGAAGAAGTTTCTGAGGCTGGCCTGTTCCAGCAGGAAAAAGGTGGTGAAAAAGAACCAGCCGGTTACCAGCAGAAAGATGGCGATGACGATATAGGCGATCGGCGAGACGAAATAGGTGCCGAATTCTCTTTTGAAAATGGGAACGGCCGCTCGCATGTCAGTTCTCCTTGGTCAGTTCGCGGAATACGGTTTCAAGGGTCCGGGATTCCTGGTAAAACTCCAGCAGTTCCCAGTCGGTGCGCTTGACGGTGCGGTAGATGTCGGCCCGCAGGTCGCGCGCGGACGCCACGGCCAGGGTGACCTTCGAGAGGCCCTCGGCGGGCTCGATTGTGACCGTTGCCGGCACGCCGTCGATGGCCGCGAGTTTTTGGCGCACGGCATTGTCGTCCGCATTCCTCAGGGTGAGATGGATCAGGCTGGTGCGGTCCGCCGATTGCTTCAGTTTGTCGATGTCGCCGTCGGCCACGATTTTGCCGCGGCTGATGATCACGACCCGGTCGCAGGTGGCTTCGGCTTCGCTCAGGATGTGGGTCGACAAAACGACCGTTTTTTGCTTGCCGATGCGCTTGATGATGTGGCGGATCTCGACGATCTGGTTGGGGTCCAGTCCGGAGGTCGGCTCGTCCAGGATGAGGATTTCCGGATCGCTCATCATGGCGTGCGCCAGGCCCACCCGCTGCCGGAAACCCTTGGAAAGCTCGGCGATCGGCTTGTGCATCACCGGGTTCAACCCGCACAGCTCGGCGAGTTCGCGCAGCCGCGCCAGCTTGCCGTCCGGCGGGGTTTCACGAATGTCGGCGATGTAGCTTAAATAGTCGAAGACCAGCATGTCGTGATAGAGCGGGGCCGATTCGGGCAGGTAGCCCATGAGCTTCTTGATTGCAATGGGATGGCGCTCGATATCGAGTTCCTTGACCCGGATCGTTCCGGCGCTGGGCTGCAGGAACCCCGTCAGCATCCTGAGGGTGGTTGTCTTGCCGGCACCATTGGGTCCGAGCAGACCCAGAATTTCCCCATGTTGAATGTCGAGGGAGATCTGATCCACGGCGGTGATGCCGCCATAGGTTTTCGTCAGATTTTCGACATGGATCATCGCAGGCTCCTTCATGATTCAGTGGTAAATGCAGCCATTTTACAAAACGCTACTTATAAAAAAATGCTCGGCAATTGTCAATATGTCGGTCAATGACCGCCACGGTGCGACCGACGGCCAGTGGCGGCCGATGGGCGGCTTGCCGTAAAGCCAGGAGGCGTCCGGCCGGGGCTCAGGCGGGGGGCGGGGGTCCGAGCAGGGTCAGGATTTTTTTCGAGGTATACTCGCCGACATCCGCCAGGCCGTCGGTGGGCATGAAATCGGCGGCATTGTTCGAAAAAAGGCAGGTGACGGAGGCGGGGAAATCATCGTCTGCGCGGTAGAAGATGTAGACCAGGGAAATCTTGGGCAGGGGGCGCACGAGGAACCCGAAGTCTCCCCCCGCCTGGCCCGGCGACGGTCCGCCGTCCACGGCATTTACGATCAGTGGTTGTGCGGATTCGATGGCGGCCACATGCGGTATCAGCGGGCTTTCGGCGTGGGTGGTGAAGGCGCCGGCATAGGGCATGCTGTCCGGCATCTCTTTAAACGATTTGAGCGGCGAGAGCACCGGCGGCGACGTGTTCGCATGGCAGGCGTAAAGTGAGACGAGAACGCCCGGAACCCCGGTTTCACGGCGGCCACCCAGAAATACCGAATCCGGTGCAATCCGGCAGGGTTCGCCAAAGGCTTCGAAGACAAGCCCATCGCCGTCTATCCGGGCGGGCAGCGCCCGGGCCGCCTGTTCTGTCGGCGTTCGGTAAAGCCGGCGCAGGTTTGCCTCGATAATCTTCTGATAAGGGCCGGCCATGGGTCGTTCCATTGGGGGGAAAGCCATTTGAATGCCGAAAAGAGTAAGGCGAAACCAAGCCATTTTAGCCGATGGCAGTAAAGCGGTCAATCCAAGTCATGGTGGATGACGTTCCGGAACGGCATTATCTGACCGTTGAACCCTGAATTGGTGCTTCCATAATGAACATACATACAAATCGGCCACGAAGACACGAAGGCACAAGATGTTTAAAGATGAAAAAAGGGATTTGGCTTTTTAGAAAATATGGTTTTCCTTTGTGTCCTCTACTCTTAGTGGCAGAAAAACAGGTTACTTGCTTTAAATGATTCCGGTGTGCTAACGAAGAAAAAGTTGAACCTTGACCCCCAAATCGTATTCATCCTTCAACCCTCGTATGATACTACGCCAGAATGGCACGGTTTCTTTACGATTAAACTGGCCGCTTTTCAGGCCAGCGGCTGGGCTGAACCGTGAACCTTAAACCCATTTGTTATCATACGCCAACGACCGATTCCATCAGCCAAAAGCCTTAGCTTAAAGCCATAGAAAGGGAGTCTGCGCTCATGGAAATTCCTGTCGCCCCCGACGTGAAGGGTCTGATCTTCGACTGTGACGGCACCCTGGCCGACACCATGGCGATTCATATTGCGGCGTGGTGCGATTCGTTTGCCGTGCGCGGGATTTCGTGCCCCGCGGGCTTTATTCACGACGTGACGGGGATGCCGGCCGAGAAAATCGTCGAGGTCTTCAACCGACGCTACCATCATCACCTCGATGCCGCGGCTTTCGCCGCCGAAAAGAACCGCCGGGCCCGCTTACGGCTGCCGGAGGCGGTCCCGATCGCCCCGGTGGTGGACGTTGTCCGGCGTTACAGGGGTATTTTGCCGATGGCGGTCGCCTCCGGCGGCACGCGGGAGAATGTGGTTCTGACTCTCGAGGTCATCGGCCTGGCAAACTTTTTCGAGGCCGTCATTACCGCCGATGACCCGGTCCACCCCAAACCGGACCCGGGCATTTTTCTCGAAGCCGCCCGGCGGATGCACGTCGACCCATCACACTGCCAGGTTTTCGAAGACGGTGACGCCGGTTTGGAGGCGGCCCGCAAGGCCGGCATGGTGGCCACCGATATCCGGCCCTTTGTCGGTCCGGACGGGCGGGGGAACTGACATGCAACGCCTGCGGCTGGTGCCGCCGGTGATAATCGCCCACCGCGGGTACCGGCAGCGATTTCCCGAAAACACCCTGGCCGCCTTTGCGGCGGCTTTCGGCAGCGGTGCGCCCATGGTGGAACTGGATGTGACCCTGACCAGGGATCGACTGGCCGTCGTGCTCCACGACGATACCCTGGAGCGGACCACCAACGGCCGCGGCCAGGTGCGTGATTTTACCCTGGAAGAGCTGAAAAGGCTGGATGCCGGAAGCTGGTTCGACCCGCGCTTTGCCGGCGAACGCCTGCCCAGCCTGGAAGAGGCGCTGGACCTGTGCGCCGCGCGCGGAATGGTGAACATCGAGATCAAGGCCGGCGCCTTCGAGGCCGACCGACCAGCGGATGCCATCGAGGAGCAGGTGCTGCGGGCCGTGGCGCAAAGGGACATGAACGCGCGCGTGCTGGTCTCCAGCTTCGATGCGCGGTTTCTCGCGCGTATCGCCGAGAGTCCCGTTGCTCCAGCGATCGGCCTTCTGACCGATGCGCGTTCCGCGGTCGGCCCGTTAAGCCTCTGCCAACGCCTGCGGGCCTTTTCCTGGCATCCGGAGTATCGCGGCGTTACGGCCGAAAAGGTGCGCGAGATGCATGCCGCCGGCATCAAGGTACTGGCGTACACGGTCAACCGCCAGGCAGATTTCCTGCGCCTGCTGCAGATGGGGGTCGATGGTGTCTTCAGCGATGACCCGCCGCTGCTGCAGGCCTGTATCGATAGGGGCGCTGCATGCCGTGTCCCTGCATCTCAACAATTCTAAGGAGGGCCCACCATGTACCGTGAGGAAATGTCGAGCCGGATCGCGGATCGCAGCGATCCCTGGGACATGCTGATTATCGGCGGCGGCGCGACCGGTGTCGGCATTGCGGTAGACGCCGCGTCGCGGGGGTGCGATGTTTTACTGCTCGAACAGAGCGATTTCGGCAAAGGGACTTCTTCGCGCAGCACCAAGTTGATCCACGGCGGCGTGCGCTATCTCCAGCAGGGCAACATTTCACTGGTCATGGAAGCCTTGCGCGAACGCGGAATTCTGCGCAACAACGCGCCCCATCTGGTCCACGACCTGGCCTTCATCGTTCCCAATTACGACTGGTGGGAGGCGCCGTTCTACGGCATCGGGCTCAAGGTTTACGATCTGCTGGCCGGCCGCTACGGTTTCGGCCCGTCTAAGCTTCTGTCCAAGGACGAGACCCTTGGCCGGATTCCGACCCTCAAGCGCGAGGGCCTGCGCGGCGGGATCATATACTACGACGGGCAGTTTGACGACGCCCGGCTGCTCATCAATCTCGTTCGCACCGCCTCCCATCAGGGGGCCGCCCTGCTCAACTACGCCCGGGTGACCAAAATGACCCGCAGCGCGGACGGGTATCTGAACGGGGTGATATTCGAGGATCGTGAAAAGGGCACCGAACACGAAGTACGGGCCAGGGTCATTATCAACGCCACCGGTCCGTTTACCGACGCCGTGCGGCGACTGGACGATCCGGATGCCCTGCCGATGATCGCCCCCAGCCAGGGCGTCCACCTGGTCTTCGAAAAATCTTTTTTGCCGGGGTCTTCCGCCATCATGGTGCCGCACACCCGCGACGGCCGGGTGATGTTCGCCATTCCCTACCTGGGTGTCACGCTGGTGGGCACGACCGACACGCCCATCAGCGATGTCGATCTGGAGCCCGTAGCCAGGGAAGAGGAGATCGACTTTATCCTCGAAACGGCGGGGGCTTATCTGGAGAAAACCCCAACGCGGGCAGACATTTTGAGCGTGTTCACCGGCATCCGTCCGCTCGTTAAAACCGATGACGACAAGACCACCGCGAACCTGGCGCGCGATCACACCATCCACATTTCAAGTTCCGGTTTGCTCACGATTGCCGGCGGTAAATGGACGACCTACCGCCAGATGGCGAAAGTCTGCGTCAATCATGCCATCACTCTGGCCGGGCTCGAACAGAAGCCGTGCGTTACCAAGGACCTCAACATTCACGGGTATCATAAAACGCCCGAAAAATTTGGAGAATTCGCGCTCTATGGCTCCGATGCCCCGGCCGTGCAGGACCTCCTGCGCTCGGACCCGGCGCGCCGGGAACGGTTGCACCCGGACCTGCCGGCGCGACTCGGCGAGGTCCTCTGGGCCGTGCGGTTCGAAGCGGCGCGCACCGTCGACGATTTTCTCTCCCGGCGCACCCGCAGCCTGCTGCTGAATGCCCGCGCGGCCATGGAAGCGGCGCCGCGGGTGGCCGCGGTCATGGCCGGGGAACTCGGCCGAGACACGCAGTGGGAAAAAGAGCAGGTGGCCTCATTTCTCGAGATCGGCAAGTGCCATCTGCCGCAGTAAGGCCGCCGCCCTCCGGCCTTGCCAAGATCTTTATCTTAAAGCCTATACTTCCGATGGCAGCTGATTTTTACATGGCATCATGACAAAGTGCGTCTTGACACATTGAATCATTTTGGGAAACAAGGACTAAAAAGAAGCCGCGCTGCGAACAATCGCAGCGCGGCTTCTTTTCCAATAGATCGGGGGCCCTCGCTATTTTTTTTCTTCCTTGACCTCTTCGAAATCGGCGTCGACCACGTCTTCGTCGGGGGCCTTGGCGCTGCCGGCGTCACCACCGGCTCCGGGCGGCGGGCCGCCTTTTTGTGACGCCTGCTGATACATGGCCTCGGCCAGCTTGTGCGATTGCTGGGTCAGCTCTTCGCTCAAGCGCTTGATCTCCTGGGTGTCGTCGGATTCCACGGCCTTGCGCAGCGCGGCAATGGCATCCTCGACCTTCTTCTTGGTCTCCGCGTCGACTTTGGCCCCTAAATCCTTGATCGATCTTTCGGTGGTGTAGATCAAGGTGTCGGCGGTGTTGCGCGTCTCGACGACTTCCTTTTTCTTGCGGTCTTCCTCGGCATGCAGTTCGGCGTCCTTGACCGCCTGCTGAATCTCCGCCTCGCTGAGACCGGATGAGGCCGTGATCTGGATCGACTGCTCCTTGTTGGTGGCCAGGTCCTTGGCCGACACGTTGACGATGCCGTTGGCATCGATGTCGAAGGTCACCTCGATCTGGGGGATGCCCCGCGGTGCCGGCGGAATGCCGACCAGCTCGAACCGGCCCAGGGTCTTGTTGTTGGCGGCCATTTCGCGTTCGCCCTGCAGGACGTGAATCGACACCGCCGGCTGGCTGTCGGCCGCGGTCGAGAATATCTGGCTCTTCTTGGTCGGAATGGTGGTGTTTTTTTCGATCAGCCGGGTCATCACGCCACCCAGGGTTTCGATGCCCAGCGACAGCGGGGTGACATCCAGCAGCAGAACGTCCTTGACATCGCCCTTCAGGACCCCGCCCTGGATCGCGGCGCCGACGGCCACGACCTCGTCCGGGTTGACCCCCTTGTGCGGTTCCTGACCGAAGATGCGCTTGACCCGTTCCTGGACGGCCGGCATGCGGGTCATGCCGCCCACCAGGATGACCTCGTTGATTTGGGAGGCCGACAGGCCCGAGTCCTTCAGAGCCGTTCGGCAGGGCGCCTCCAGCTTGTCAAGCAGGTCGCTGACCAATGATTCGAGCTTGGCCCTTGTAATCTTGAGGTTCATGTGTTTGGGACCGCTGGCATCGGCGGTGATAAACGGCAGGTTGATGTCAGTCTCCATCGATGTCGACAGTTCCATCTTGGCCTTTTCGGCCGCTTCCTTCAACCGCTGGAGCGCCATTTTATCTTTGCGCAGATCAATGCCCTGATCCTTCTTGAACTCATCGGCGAGATAGTCGATCACGCGCAGGTCGAAATCTTCCCCCCCCAGGTGGGTGTCGCCGTTGGTGGACTTGACCTCGAAAACACCCTCGCCGATTTCGAGCACCGAGATGTCGAAGGTCCCGCCACCGAGGTCGAAGACGGCGATCTTCTCTTCGCGCTTCTTGTCGAGGCCGTAGGCCAGTGAAGCGGCCGTGGGTTCGTTGATGATGCGCAGCACGTTCAGCCCGGCGATGCGCCCGGCGTCCTTGGTGGCCTGGCGCTGGCTGTCGTTGAAATAGGCCGGAACGGTAATGACGGCATCGCTCACGGGTTCGCCCAGAAAGTCTTCGGCGTATTTCTTGATGAAGCCCAGGATGTATGAAGATATTTCGGCCGGGCTGTACTGTTTGCCGCGAATGTTAATGCGCACGTCGCCGTTGGACGCGCGCTCGATCTTGTACGGCAGTATTTTCATGTCCTGCTGGATCTCGGCCGATTCGAATTTGCGGCCGATCAGCCGTTTGACGCCGAAAACCGTGTTCTCCGGATTGGTGATCGCCTGGCGTTTTGCAATCTGCCCGACCAACCGCTCGCCCCCCTCGGAAACGGCGACGATCGAAGGAGTGGTCCGCCCGCCTTCGGGGTTGGTGATGACTTTGGCATCGCCCCCCTCCATGACCGCCACGCACGAGTTGGTGGTGCCGAGATCGATACCGATAATTTTAGCCATTTTCGAATTCCTCCTTAGCGTTGAACGATATGCTGAATTTTCTTGTTTTGTTCAATGAATCGGGAAACGCCGATCCCCTCTTCAGGATGGTACATCCCTGTTTTTCGGCATTGCCACAACGACCATGGCGGGTCTGATCAACCGCTGATGCATGAGGTAGCCCTTCTGCAGTTCATTCACGACCGTGTTTTCCGGATGTTCCGCGCTTTCCTCCCGCATCACCGCTTCGTGAAAATTCGGATCGAAGGGTTTTCCGAGGGCCTCGATCGGTTCTACCTTGAAATTCTCGAAGACTTTGAGGATTTCCCTGCGCGTCAACTCGACCCCGTCCAGCAGAGAAGTCTCGGTAGTGTCGGGGGAGTCGGCGGCCGATTTTATGGCCAGCTCGAGGTTGTCGACGATGGGAAGCAATTCCCTGATCAGAGACTGATTGGCGTACTTTTGAAACTCCGCCGTTTCGCGGGCGGTTCTTTTTTTGTAATTCTCGAATTCGGCCGACAGCCTCAGCAGCCGATCGTAATTTTCTTCGGCTTCCTTGGTTTTAGCGGCGAGTCTTTCTTCCAGCGCCGTTATCGATTGCGAGTCGAAATCCCGGGCGCTGACACCCGGCTCGTGTTCCGATTCCCGGTTTTCATCGAATTCGGCCGATGAAGCTTGGCCGTCCTCGGCCGGTTTCTCGTGAGAATCGTTGTCCTGTGCTATTTTTATCTTCTTGGCTTCAGGCATCAAGCAATAATTTCTCCTGCAATATTAAATAGTTTTGGCGATAATCACGCCGGCGATCCTAATGACGATCAGAAAATAATGACATATGATGGGTTGTCAAGGTGCGATACCAGGAAGGATTGGAAGTGATTATAAATGGATAAATAGATGACTGACAGTGGAGATGCGGTTGTGCACCCACTTTTGAATTTCTTCCTGAATAGGAAGGACATCGATGTGACCGGGATCGATCCACGACACAGGCTGCATCACTTATCGCTGCTTCCTTCCGGACCTGACGAGGTTCATGACCGCCTGTTGCGCGGCGGCCGGTCGGATGGCCGACACCTGTTCGGAACAAAACCCTGGAGTGGGAATTCAGCCCCGCATAAGCGGATTTCGGGTACAGGGCACCGCTAACTCCCCGCCTAGCACAACCGGCATAAGGATAAACCAATCCCATTATTTTTCAAGGAAAAAAGCGCTGGGGATCCTGAATACCATTCGACCGGGATAGACACCGTGATACCAGTGGACCGGAAACGGCGGTTGACGCCCGGGGCAAGGTGTTGACTCGCATCGAATTCTCTTTTACAAACAAGGGCGGCGCCGTACCGGCGCGCCTCGCCACCCCGATGCCTATCTCACATAACCTCTCAGCGGACAAAGACTTCAGCGCGATGACGCCCACTCAGAGTGCCCTTGCAAACCGTTCCATCCGCCGACGCGTCCTGGCGACGGTCCGGCGGACCCTCGCCGACTACGAGATGGCCGGTTACGGCGCCGCCGTGCTGGTGGGCGTCTCCGGAGGACCGGATTCGGTGGCACTGCTGCATATCCTGCACGGCCTGGCACCCGAATGCGGGTGGCGTCTGGCCGTCGCCCATGTCAACCACGACCTGCGCCCAGAAGCCGACGATGATGCCGGCTTCGTCGCCGCATTGGCCGGTGGACTCAAGCTCGATTGCCATGTGGTCAAAAAAGATGTCGCAGGGTTCGCCGCCTGTCAGCGGCTGTCGCTTGAGGAAGCCGGCCGGACGCTGCGCTATGGCTTTTTCGAAGATGTCGCGGCCCGGCACGGCTTCGACAGGATTGCGCTGGGTCATCAAGCGGACGACAATGCCGAACTGGTGTTGATGTTTATCCTGCGGGGCAGCGGATCACTCGGGGTGGCCGGAATCCCCCCGGTCCG
>JBAPWQ010000154.1:0-8934 GCA_049283795.1 Desulfobacterales bacterium
GGCCGGAGCCGCTTTTCGGGCGCGCTGTGCAGCCTGGTCATGCTGCTGGGCGTCTGGGCCATGGCGCCTGCGAAAGCGTTTCGTTGGATCCGGCCGGCACCTGCTGCTGACCCACATCAAAGCCGGCCGCGGCATGCGCGATTTTCTGACGGTCAGCGGCGTTTTGAGTGACATCGACGAGCAGCACCGTTTTCACGACACCGACAGGGCGCTCGAGTGGGCCGAAGACGGCATCATCGCGCAGCATTGCCACCAGAGCGTGCGCAAACGCTACCGGCTGCGGGAACTCGAGGTTCTCGCAGGTTTCAGCGCCGCCGAACTCGACCTCTTCAAGCGGTTTCTGGACTTCAGGACCTACAATAAGGGCGCGGCGATAATAAGCGAGGGACAAAACGAGCGCGACATGCTAATGATGACCCATGGCCTGGTGAGCGTGTGCCTGCAGTTGCCGAACAGCGAGCGCCGGAAGAGGCTGTTTACGTTCAGCTGCGGCGCGATCATCGGTGAGATGGCGCTGCTCGACGGCCAGCCGCGCTCCGCCGATGTGTGGGCCGACGAAGATTCGGAATTCTACCGGCTCACGTTCGAGGGCTTCGAGCGGCTGCGCGGCGACCATCCGCAAATCGCCTTGAAGTTCGTTGCCAACATCGCCCTGGTCATCAGTCACCGGCTCAGAGTCCGGTCGCAGGAGGTCCGGATGCTCGCGGACGGATAAACGGCCGTTCACCGCGGGGACGCGAAGAACGCAGGGCGTGGTTCGGGGTGATCGGAGTACGGCCTGCAGACCGGCTTTTACTGACGGGAGGCGCCCATGAAATGCCCCAGATGCTCTCACCTGAATCCCCCCGCCGCGAAATTCTGCAGCGACTGCGGGCAGATGATGGGGGCCGTCTGTACGAGCTGCGAAACGGTCAACCTGCCGCAAAACAAATTCTGCAACCAGTGCGGCAACGTGCTGCCCACCGGCGGCGCGTCCGACGTTGACGGATTTTTCAAGCGCCGGTGCTCCGATGCCGCCCAGCGCGCCCTATCCAAAAAGCACACGGGCGAGAGGAAGCACGTCACGGTCCTTTTTTCCGACATGGCCGGCTACACCTCTCTGGCCCAGCGGCTCGACCCGGAAGAAATAAGGGACATCCTCGCCCGAGTATTTCACGAAATCACCAAAGTCGTCGACCGCTACGAGGGCTTCATCGAAAAATTCGCCGGCGATGCCGTGATGGCCGTCTTCGGTGCGACCAACGCCCACGAGGACGATGCGATCCGGGCCATCATCGCCGCCAGAGAAATCCACGAGCGGGTGGAGTCATACGGCCGCGAATACGAGAAGCAGTCCGGCCGGGGGCTGGCGATGCACACCGGGATCTACACCGGCCTGGTCGTCACCGGAGACGTGGATGCGGTCAAGGGCACCCACGGCATCGCCGGCGCGCCCCTGAACATCGCCGCCCGCCTGTGCAGCCTGGCCGCGCCCGGCGACATCCTGGTCGGCAACGAAACCTACCGCCTGTCGCGCGGGTACTTCAATTTTCTTCCGCTCGCCCCCGCCAAGCTGAAGGGCATCGATACGCCCCTGCCGGTCTATAAAGTCGTGTCACTGATCGATCTGCCCAAGAAAATCCACCGCTTTCATGGTCTGCGGGCCGAGTTGATCGGGCGCAATCCGGAACTGGAGCTTCTGACCGAGGCCCTCGGCCGGGTGCGGGCCGGAGAAGGCCGCCTGGTGTCGGTCTGCGGCAACGCCGGAACCGGGAAAAGCCGGCTGGTCGAAGAATTCAAGATCGTTTCGGCCCATGAAAAGGTCAACTGGCGCGAAGGCCAGTGCTACCCCTATTCGCGCAACTTCACCTACTTTCCGCTGATCGACCTGCTCAACCGCACGCTCGACATCAAGGAAAGCGACCCGCCTGAGCTTGTCCGGCAAAAGATCGAATCGGGACTGGACTTCATCGACCACAAGCAGGACGTGGTACCCTACGTGGGCAGTCTGTACAACTTCGACTACCCGGAACTCGCCCGGCTCAACCCGGAAACCTGGCGGCTGCGGCTCCAGAAAGCCATCCTGGAAATCCTGACCGCGATGGCGCGCCGGGCGCCGACGATCATCTGCCTGGAGGACCTGCACTGGGCGGACCCCTCTTCGCTGGAATTGATCCGTTTTCTGCTCACGGATTTCAGGTACCCGGCCCTGGTCATCTGCGTCTACCGGCCGACGCTGACCTTGTTTTCGCATCAGCAGACCGCCAATCTCGGCGACGCGTACATCGACATCCGGCTGGAAGACCTGTCGCCGGCGGAAACCGAGGCCATGGTCGGAGCGCTGCTCAAAACCGACAGCCTGCCGCTGGAGTTGAAACGCTTCGTGCGCGAAAAGGCCGGCGGCAACCCGTTTTACCTCGAAGAAATCATGAACTCCCTGGTCGAGTCCCAGGCCCTGGTACCCGAAAAAGACCGCTGGGTGCTGCGCAAGACGATCGAGGAATCGGAGATATCCTCAACGATCCACGGCGTGATCGCCGCCCGGATCGACCGGCTGGAGGCCGAGATGAAGTGCATCCTGCAGGAGGCCGCCGTTATCGGCCGGTCTTTCTACCAGGAGATCCTGAGCCACATCACCGAGTTCAAGGACAACCTCTGGCACCACCTGAGCAGCCTGGAAACTCTGGACATCATCAAGGCGCGCAGCTACCGGCCGGCTGTGGAGTATATCTTCAAACACGCCCTCACCCAGGAAGTGGTCTACGGCGGCCTGGTCAAGGGCAAGCGCCGGGAAATCCACGAGTGGGTCGGCCGCGTCATCGAACACCTTTTCGAGGACCGCCTCTCGGAATACTACGAGGCGCTGGCCTACCATTTTCAACGGGGGCGCTCACTCGACAAGGCCGCCGACTACCTGGCCCGGGCGGGAGAAAAAAGCCTGGCACGGTATGCGCTGGATGTGGCGCAGCAGTATTTCGCGGACGCCTATGCCTGCATCGAGGCGCGCGGCGGCACGCCGGAAGCCGACGGCCTGAAGATCGAGCTGCTCAACAAGTGGTCTTTCGTGTTCTACTACCGCGGGCACTACAAGGAGTTGCTGGATTTGCTCGAACGCCATCAGGCCGCCGCGGACGGCCTCGCGCAGAAGGAAAAACGCGCCATGTTCTATGCCTGGCTCGGATGCGCGCTGTGGCACCGCGAACGGTTCACGGAAGCCCACCATCACCTGACGACGGCCTTGGCCCTGGCCGAAGAAGTACAGGATGTCGCCGTCGCCGGCTATGCCTGCTGCTGGCTGACGTGGGTGAGCACGGAACTGGGCCTGCTGGCGGAGGCCGTCGGCCATGCCGAAAAAGCCCAGCAAATATACGCCGCGGGGCGAACCGATGACTTCATCTACTTCAGTTCCATGGCCGGGATGGGGTATGCCTTCTGGCACCAGGGCGAAAAGGACCGGACGCTCGCAGCCGGCCGCAACCTGCTCGATTTCGGCCGCCGGCGCGGCGACTACCGCGCCAAGGGCATGGGGTACTGCTGCATCGGCTGGGGCCACCTGGTGGCCGGCGACGTGGCCGAAGCGACCGCTTTTTTCGAAAAGGCCGTTCAGGTATCGGTGGACCCCTGGTACTCTCTTTTTCCGAAACTGGCGCTGGCCTTCGGCCTGCTTTTAAACGGCAGGGTCGCAGACGCCCGGCACACCATCGCCGAGGTGGAAGCCTTCTGCGATAAGTTCGGCGTCGAATTCGCCGGCAAACCGGCCCGTTTTTTCCAGGGCGTGGTCCTGGTCGGCGAAGGCCGGGTCGAGGAAGGCCTGGCGATCCTCGAGAAAAGCTGCGGGCAGTGGCAGGAAAACGGCAGCCGGCTGAGGTTTGCCGCCTGCGGCTCCATGCTGGCGGCGGTTTATTCCGACCTGACGCGCAAAGCCCGGGCGGGCCGCCACAATGAGCTGGCGCGGCAGGCCGACCAACGGGCGGCGTCCTATTTCGAGCGCTCGATCGCATCGGCCCGGCAGATCGGCGCCAAAGGCACCCTGGCCCAGGCGTACCGCAACTGGGGCAATTACTACAGGGACAAGGGCGAGATCGACAAGGCCAAAGAGTGTTTTATCGAAGCCGTCGGTTACCTGCGCCTGTGCGGGTCGGATATCCTGCTGCAGCAGGTAGAAACCGAGCAGGGCGCCCTGGCGGACGGAGATGGCACCGACGGCGGGGACGGGTGAAAATTGAAACTTGGAAGCTGGAGGTTGCGAGTTTATTTAGTGTTTTGTATTTTGTGTTTTGTGTCTTGTGGTTGGTGTTTAGTGTTTGGTGTTTGGGCGATGCTGCCGTAGGGGTGTTCCTTGTGGGTGCCCGATAACGGGATCATTCGACAAAAGGGCAGGCACACAGGCCTGCCCCTGCGCATTCGGGACTGTGGCATCTCTCCGCCTTCCGTTGTAAAGGTGGCATCATTCTTCTCCGTTTGAAAAAGGGGGGGGGAAGGATTTTAAACCGCGTCGGTCCGGTCTGCGCCGCGACGTTCAGTTTGCCGCCGGCGCCGCGCGCCGGTTGGTGAGAAACACGCCGCTGACGACCAGAAGCGTTCCCGCGAAAAGGGAGGGCGTGATCGGCTCGCCCAGCACGAAAAAGGCCAGGACCACCGCGCTGACCGGAACGAAATTGATGAACAGGCCGGCCTTGGTGGGTCCGATTTTCTTTATTCCGTCGTAATACCACACGAAACCGGCCACCGTGCCGAAAAAGCCCAGGTAGAAGATGGCAAGCCAGTCGATGACCCGATACCGGCCTATGCTGCTCAGCAGGCCTTCGCCGCAGGCCGGCAGAAACAGGGCCGCCGTGCCCACCAGCGCCGCATAGAAAATGGCGGCCAGTGGCGAGAGGGTCTTGAGGACGCTGCGGCCCACCAGGGAAAACGTCACCCAGCTCAGCACGCACCCGAAAATAAGCAGTTCGCCCACCCCGAAGCCGCCGGACAGAAGCTGCGCCGGTTGGCCGCGCGTGACGACAAAAACAGCCCCGGCAACCGACAGCAGGATGCCTGCGACCTGGACCCGGCTCAACCGCTCTTTGAACAGCAGGGCCGAGAACAGCGCAATGCCGATCGGATTGTTGGCGATGATCACGGCCGCCCGGCCGGCCTCGATGAGCTGCAGCCCCTTGAAAAAAAAATAATTGTAGGCAAAAACCCCGGTCATTCCCAGGACCAGGATCGGCACCGCCTGCCTTTTGCGAAGCGCTGGAATTCGTCCCTCTGCTCTCAGCAGGAATAGAAGCAGAAATACCGCTGCGACCGCAAAGCGCAGAAATGCCGCCGAAAATGGCGCCACGTGCCCGGCCAGGGCCCGGCCGGCAATAAACGTGCCGCCCCAAAAAAAAGCCGTCAGTAAAAGTTTGCCGTAGACCATCATGAAAAAAGAGGTGCTCCTGTAACCTTTCCCGCCTTGAACTCCTTAACCGGTTCCGGTATGAAGAGGTTTGAAACTGGATACTTGAAACTTGAAACTCAAAACCCGAAACTCGCAACCCGCAACTCGCACTCCGGCCATGAATTACAGCCCCCAAAATGCCAGTATCGTCCCGCTTCAAACCAGGCCCGGTGGGTGCCTGTCCTGCGGCACGCCCCTGAAAATGAGCCTGCGGCGCTATTGCTCGATCGAGTGCCGGCAGTACCTGCGCCGCACGTTGAACATCCGCACCGGCCTGCTCAAGGCCCTCAATACGAGGTTCGCGACATTTTATTTCACGCCGGACACGGTCCTGCTGGACGTGATGCCTTTCGGCGCGGCGGATATCTTCAGTTTCATTTACCCCCGTTCGCGCCGGATGACGCCCGCCAGGGATTTCTGCCGCATGGCCAATACGCTTGGAAACGCCTGGTGGGCCGAGAAGCGCCGGACCAACCGGCATTACCTGGCGTCACGCCTGGTGCTCGAACAGGCCCGGCGCGACGCCGCCGACGGCGAGACGGTCAAACCCCTGGAGATAAAAATCCCGAGCGTCCGCGATGCGTCACTGATCCGCCTGCAACTCGGAAAGTCCGTCCTGAATTCCCCCGAACTCTTCAAGGTCATCAAAACCGCCTATCGCCGGCAGGCCCTCAAACACCATCCCGACCACGGCGGCGATGCCAGCGCCTTCATGAAAATTCATCAGGCATACGAGGAACTCCTCAACTGGGCCGAAAGCCCGTCCTTCGTCCGGCGCCGCGGCTTCCCCGACAAGTGGTTTTACGACAGCACCACCAACCGCTGGGTGCAACCGACCCCGCACCGCCGCTGACACGGGCTTCAAGACAATGCCATTGACTGAAGGCCCAATCTTCCCCCCTTTAAATAAGGGAGGCCAGGGGGGATTTCTGCAGTGTTATCGGTTGTTGACGCATGCTGAATTGAGGGTTTAGGGTTCAAATAGTTTTTGGATGGTTTTGAATTCCTCTTTGCGAGTTTCGAGTTTCAAATTTCAAGTTTCCATCCGCAGTTCAGGGCTTAGCGATGCTGCTGGCTGCCGGCATCCAGTTTGATCGAAGAAGAACCTTATTCTTAAAACGCCCCCCCTTGCCCCAAGTATTATCCGCACCCCGGCCAACCCGTCCTGCCTTCGGCGGATCAGGATAAATTCCCATGCCTGCATTGCGGCTCCATCCTGACGATGAAGAAGTAAACCGCGAAGAGTTTCCGCGAAATCAAAATACGGTGGGGCCTTCCACGGGGATCAACGTGTCGGCGGGCGACTATTCTATAGGTTTTAAGATAAAGTTTTTGGCAAGGCCAGAGGGAGACGGCTGTATAATCATACGCCAACGACCGATACCAGCAGCCAAAAACTTTATCTTGAAGTCTATAGCGGTTCGTTTCTGGTCAGGGACGCAATGATCTGGGGAATGTACTCCCCGGCTTTGTCGACATGGAAGCGACAGGCCCCGGCCCCCGGATGGCCGCCGCCTTCGAACCGCGAGAGCAGCAGCCCGACGTTCACCCGGCAGGTGCGGTTGAAGATGCTGTGACCCACGTTGACTGCGACTTTCGCCGGGTCCTTGGCATCGTAGCGAATCCGGATGTGCGCAAAAGTTTCGGGAAAAAGAGAGTAAACCAGGAACCGGTTGCCGGTCGGCGCTTTGTCGAGCGGCCGGAAATCGGTGATCGCCACCTGATCCCGCACCTGGGTGTTTTCTTCCAGAAGCCGGCGGTAGATCGCGTTCTCGGCGATGATCCGGTCACAGCGCCGCCGGACCATAGGATCCGAAAGGGCCAAGCGAACATCCGAGTGCCGCAGTAACGCCACCAGGTGGTTCCAATAAGCTTCATCCGGTTCATCCTGGTTCGAGATGGTCATCGAGAGCAGCACGAAATCGTATTTTTCAGGCCGCAGCACTTCGTCCATCGACAAGTCGGCCGAGTCGATCTTGTCGGCCGCGGCCACCAGCTCGCGCCGATTCCCGGGAAATCGGCCCGGATAGAAGCCGTAGATAATGCCGGCAGCCGAGGGCGCTTCACGATACTCGCCTTTGAACGGCGTTTCGATGCGGTTGGTGAAGTGGTGGTCGAACCACATCGCACAGCGATCATCGTAGGGCAGGTTGGCGATGATGTCGCCGGCCAGAATTTCCACCAGCCCCTTTTGCACGTCGCCGGGTTCGACCCACTTGATCGGAGCAGTAATATTTTCGACATCGTTCAGCAGTGCTGCGCAGACGACGCCGTCGAAATCGGGCCGGGTGACGATTCGCATGCGTGCTCTCTCCGGAAAGTAAATAATCCAATACGCTTGAAACTATTATGAATTTGTGTTTATATAGATAATTTGACTGTTTGGCAACCTTTTTAAAAAAGGAGACTCTGCATGGCACTTTACCTCGTACAGCATGGAAAGAGCCTGCCCGAGGATATCGACCCCGAGCTGGGCCTGTCGGACGAGGGCCGGGCGGAAGTCGAGCGCATCGCCGCGGTGGCGGCCGGTTATGCGGTGCCGGTGGCAGCCATCGCCCACAGCGGTAAAAAAAGGGCCTTGCAGACGGCTGAAATTCTCGCCGCGGCCTTGAATGCGGCCGGCAGGCTGTCGGAACGGTCTGGGTTGAAACCGCTCGATGACGTCGCCCGGTTTGCCGCGCAAGTCCGTTCGCCCGAAAACCTGATGCTGGTGGGACATTTGCCGTTTATGGAAAAGCTCACCGCTTATCTGGTGACCGGAAATGCGGACGTCACCGTCTTCAAATTTCAAAACGGCGGCATCGTCTGCCTGGAAGAAGATGCCGCAAAGGGGTCCTGGTTCATAACGTGGGCGCTGATGCCGCACATCGGGTAGAAAACGACGACCGTCGACCATCGAACATAGACCGGCCAAACGTCCAACAAGGAAGCATACCAATGAATTTCGACTGCATCATCTACGAAAAAAAGGATACCGTCGCCACCGTCAAGCTTTACCGCCCGAAGGTCTTAAACGCCATGAACAAGCAATTGTGGCAGGATCTTCAGGCCGCACTGGACGATGTCGCCAAGGACCCGCACATAAAAGTGCTGATTATCACCGGCGAGGGCCGCGCCTTTTCGACCGGTGCGGACCTCAAGGAGTCCAAGACCCGCAGCCTGGAAGCCTACCGCGACTATCTCACCGAGCTGCAGGAAACATCGCGCCGGATCATCCGGTTCGAGAAACCGACCATCGCGGCCATCAACGGCTACGCCCTGGGCAGCGGTTACGAACTGGCCCTGGCGTGCGACATCCGCATCGCCGCCGACGAGGCCAAGATCGGCTCGCCGGAAGCCAAAGTGACCTCGTCTGTGACCGGCGGCGCCATGCGTCTGGTGCAGGACCTCATCGGACCGGCCAAGGCCCGGGAACTGCTCTTCACCGGCGAGTATATCGACGGCCGGGAAGCGGCCCGCATCGGGCTGGTCAACACGTCCGTGCCGCTTAAGGACCTGATGCCGGCCGCCCTCGAGATGGCGCAAAAGAT
>JBAPWQ010000155.1:0-2363 GCA_049283795.1 Desulfobacterales bacterium
CCCCTTCGATCCAGCGACGCTTGTGGATCGAGAGGGCCAGGCTGTCGGGCAGCAGGATGTTGGTGGTGGACAGCGCCACGCTGCGCTCCAGCAGGTTTTCCAGTTCGCGGATGTTGCCCGGAAAATCATACTTGTTGAGCATGTTGATGGCATACGAGGAAATCTTGGAGATCTCTTTGCCCATCTCGCGGCAGTATTTGTCCAGAAAATGCTGGGCCAGGGGCCGCAGATCGCCCTTGCGCTCGCGCAGCGGCGGCATCTTGATTTCAATGACGTTCAAGCGGTAGAAGAGGTCCTCCCGGAAATTGCCGGCGATCACCTCTTTTTCGAGCTGTTTGTTGGTGGCGGCCACGATCCGGATGTCGACCGACACATCTTCGCTGCTGCCCACTGGCTTGAAGGTGCGCTCCTGGATCGCCCGCAGCAGCTTGACCTGGATCGGCAGGCTGAGTTCACCGATTTCGTCCAGAAAAATCGTGCCCTTGTCGGCCACCTCGAAGAGCCCTTTTTTATCGTGGGTGGCGCCGGTGAAAGACCCCTTCTTGTGCCCGAAAAGCTCACTTTCCATCAGCGTTTCGGGAATGCCGCCGCAGTTGATGACCACAAAGGGATTGTCGCTCCGGCCACTTTCCTGGTGCATGGCGCGCGCCACAAGTTCCTTGCCGGTGCCGCTATCGCCGGTGATCAGAACGTTGGTGCGGGTGGGCGCCACCTGGCGGATCATCTTGTAAATGTGGAGCATGGCCGGGCTGTTGCCGACGATCAGGCCGAAATGCAGGTTTTGCTTCAGTTCGTGTTCGAGGATCTCTTTTTCGTGCTCGACCGTCTTAAGATCGAGGGCCTTGGCGATGGTCTGTTTCAGCTCGTCATTGTCGAACGGTTTGGGCACGTAATCGTAGGCGCCCCGGTTCATGGCCTCCACGGCCGTTTCGGTGGTGGCATAGGCCGAGATCATGATGACGGTCGTTTCCGGGCTTTTCTGCTTGCTGGCCTTCAGCACATCCAGACCGGTCATGTCGCCGAGCTTAATGTCGCAAAGCAGCAGGTCATATTGGTTCTTGGCGAGCATGTCGATGGCCGTGCGGCCGTTTTGCGCCAGCGACACGCGATAACCTTCGCGCGACAGCAAAAATTCGAGCAGCTCGCGCATGCTCAGCTCATCGTCGACAACAAGGATATTTTGTTGAGTGGAATCCGCCATGGCTTGAAATACACCTTGATATTTATTGCCCTGGAACCGCCGCTACGGTTTCAGGGCAATAAATAAATAATTATAGCGTAACTTACGGAAAATTGCACATTTTCGGAATGAATTGACTCCGAAAGGTTTTAAAATGAAGGTTTTGGCAAGGCTATGTCACTTCAGCAGGTCGCCGATCCTGTTCCAGCGCACCGAAAATTTATCTGTGTTCCATGACCAGTAGATCATGAACGCCTTTCCGCTGACCATCTTCAAGTCGACAAAGCCCCAGAAGCGGCTGTCGAAGCTCTGGTCGCGGTTGTCGCCCATGACAAAAAGCGAGTGCGCGGGCACCGTGATCGGACCGAAGTTGTCGCGCGCCTGGACGCCCCCCGGGAAAATGTGCGGGTCGGTTTTGATGGTGTAGTTTTCGACCAGCGGCACGCCGTTGACGTAAATCGTTTTATTGTGGCCTTCGATGACATCGCCGGCCACCCCGACGACCCGTTTGATGAAATCCTTTTCAGGTTCGATCGGGAATTTGAAAACGATGATGTCGCCCCTCTTGGGGTCTTTGAAAGGAATGATCACCTTTTGCAGGTAAGGCAGTTTGACGCCATAGATAAATTTGTTGACCAGAATGTGATCGCCGATCAGCAAAGTGTCCTTCATCGAGCCGGACGGAATTTTAAACGCCTGGACCACGAAGGTGCGGATGAAAAGCGCCAGCAGTATCGCCACCAGGATGGCTTCGATGTTCTCGCGCAGGCGGCTTTTTTCTTTGATAGCGATGTCTTTTTTGAGGGTGTCCTCTACCATGATGACGAGCTTGCCTTTCCATAGGCGTTAAGATAACGGTTTTGGACTGCGTTATCGGTCGTCGGCGCATGACGTATGCAGCCTCCTCCCTCTGGCCTTGCCAAAACCGCTATCTTAACGCCTATATATATGCCCTTTCCAAATTGACATGATAACGGTTTTGGATTGCGGTATCGGTCGTCGGCGCATGCTCAACCGAGGGGTTCAAAGGTTAGATACAGCTGATTTTTGAACCTGATCCACCGTTCCTTGGATGGCGCCTTAATCCATCAGGTGCAACGGTTATATAAGCACCATAAAGTCTGAATTATACAGTTATGAGCCAGTAAAATGGCTGTTCAACCCGGAACGCTGAACTCGGAAC
>JBAPWQ010000156.1:0-1752 GCA_049283795.1 Desulfobacterales bacterium
AAGGACGCCTGCTTGAAGCGCACGATGCTGCCCGACGGCAGGGCGCTCTCCGCGATGCCCCAGCGCCGCAGCTCGCCCCAGTTGAACAGGACCGGATTGTCGTGCAGGATGACCGGTTCGATATCTCCGGCTTTTTCACCGGAGAGGACCCGCAGCACCAACTCCGCCGCCTTGCGGCCGTTGGCCTCGATCGACGCCATGCATCCACCGACATTTCCGTAACCGAGGCTGATGTCGATGAAGTTGTAGAGCGGCGCATTGGCGGCCCGCGAGACCATTTGCTGCGCTTCGACGGAAACAAACTGGTTTCCGGCGCCATCCTGCTCCAGGGTCAGGAACAATATGGCCGTCGCTGCCGGCAGCCGGGAAACCCGATCCAAAAGGTCCCCCATCGGCAGTCCCGTCAGGTCCATCCATTCCAGTTTGCCTTCGAAGGCCGCGAAGGCCCGGCGGACGACCGGCACCAGGTAACGGTCTGTCGGACCCGTCCCGGCCACGATGGCCAGGCGTTTCAGACCGGGCTGAATCTTCCCGGCGATCTCGATCGTGCGGGCGATGTCGAATTTCAGGGCGACGCCGGTGACATTGGGGGAGCGGCCCAACGTAGACAGGTCATCGGCGCTGAGCAGGCAGAAGACGATCGGCAGGCCGGTAAATGCCGTTTCCCTGTGCTGCAACGCGAAACGCAGCGCCGGCAGCGTCGCGGCCACGACGACATCGACATGGGTCCGCGTGTATTTAGCGCGGTAATACTCGGCCAGGCGCCGCTGATCGACCTCTGCGGGGAAAAGGGCGAGGTCGAGGCATTCGTTGAAAAGATAGAGCTGTTCCTTAATCCCGGCATCGATTACCGTTTTCATTGCCTCGTGGAGCATCCGGTAGGCCGGAACGGTCAGACCGTCCTGCGAGTAGAGAACCAGAACGTGCTTGGTGGGCATCGAAGCGCCAGCCCGGGACGGGGCGGCGGCCGGACCGGCCGTCAGTCCCCATAAGAGAACGGCGACGGTGAAAAAGGCAACCTTTAAACGGGTCTCGGGGACCATGAGAATTTTTTCCGCTGGATGCGTCGCAGGGTCGATTGAAAATCCGGTGTCGATAATAATCATTACCAACACCATATTTCAAGCTTTTTATCCAGGGAGGTGAAATGGTAAAACGAGGGCGGAATCAGGCAGGACGGGCGCTCAAGATTTCATTTATCTTCTGCGACAACGCCTCCAGGTTGTACGGTTTCTGGATGAAGCCGCGGCAGCCCCGGTTCAGGATCTCCCGGGCCTGCCCGTCGATGCAGTAGCCGCTGGAGAGCAGGACCTTGACCCCGGGGTCGATTTTCATCAGCCCATCGAAGGTGTCGCTGCCGCCCATGCCCGGCATGATGAGGTCCAGGACGACCAGGTCGATGCGGGTCTTGTGCTTGGCATACAGCGCCAGGGCCTCGGCGCCCTTGCGGGTAGAAAGGACATCGTAGCCCATTTTCTCGATCATCCGCGCGCCGATATCGACGACCATTTCTTCATCGTCGACCAATAGCACGGTCCCCTTTCCTCTTTTGACCTCCGGGTGGTTTTCGGCGGCCTCGACCAGGGCGTTGGCCGACACCCGCAGGTAAATGGAAAAGGTCGACCCCCGGCCCTGTTGGGACGCGACATCGATGTACCCGCCATGCGACTTCACGATGCCGTAAACCGACGCCAACCCCAGGCCGGTCCCGCGGCCGATCTCCTTGGTGGTAAAAAAGGGGTCGAAAATCCG
>JBAPWQ010000157.1:0-10436 GCA_049283795.1 Desulfobacterales bacterium
GGCTCGTCAGCGGCCGGCCCAGAGTCCTGAGCCGGGCTTCCATATCGCGGCCCGGGGCAAAAACCCGCTCGGCCACCGTATCGGATCTCCGGTTGAGGATGTGATACAGGATCTGGAGTCCGAAATGGGAGGTGCCGATGTCGTATAAGTCGGGAAACGCCAGGACGGCACGCAGGTCTACCCGGCTGTGGTCCTTGCGGATGGCGTTGGTTTCGATCCCCAGGTAGCGGCTGGGCTGTTCGATCCCGGCCAGGATCTCTTGAACGGATGGCTCGCTCATGGTAATACTTTCCTCTCGTTGACTCTTTTCAGCTGAGGCGATCGAACACAATGCGGAACCTTTCCCGGCCCCTGACCGTTTTTCTGCTCGGTCTGCTCGTATCGATCTGGCTTAGTGTAAACCACCAGGTGAGCCCCGTCGCCGCTTACGACCGGGAAGGTCCGATCGTAAAGGCCGTGCGCCGGGTAGGCCCGGCCGTGGTCAACATAAGCTCGGTGACATCCGCCCGCAAGCGCGCCGAACCGTTTTCCGGATACGGGATGAACCCGTTTTTCGACTCGTTTTTCAAAGACTTTTTCGATCCCTTCCTCGAGCGCCAACCGGAAAGAAACACCCTGGGATCGGGGGTCGTCATCGACGGCAAACACGGGCTGATCATCACCAACGCCCACGTGATCGCAAACGCCGGAACGATCAAGGTGACGCTGCAGGACGAGCGCGAATTCGAGGCCGAGGTGGTCGGGGCCGATCCGGATGTCGACCTGGCGGTCCTGCACATCGACTCGCAGACGGTCCTGCCCGAAGTTCAAATGGGCAGCAGCGACGATCTGATGATCGGTGAAACCGTCATCGCCATCGGCAACCCCTTCGGTTTTTCCCACACGGTGACCACCGGTGTCATCAGCGCGCTCGACCGCAGTATCCGCACCGACGACCGGGTGTTCCACGAGTTCATCCAGATCGATGCTTCCATCAACCCGGGCAACAGCGGCGGACCGCTGCTGAACATCAACGGCGAGTTGATCGGCATCAATTCCGCCATTTACGCCAAGGCCCAGGGAATCGGTTTTGCAATCCCGATCAGCAAAACCCGCAAGATAATTTCCGACCTTATCGCCCACGGGGAGGTCATCGAACCCTGGATCGGACTCATCGTTCAAAATATCGATGCCGGCCTGGCCCGCTATCTGAACATTCCAGTTAAATCCGGGGTGCTGGTGAAATCGATCGAAAAAGGCAGCCCGGCCGAAACCGCCGGCGCGCGCGAGGGCGATATCATCGTCGCCCTGAATGACCGTAAAGTCGCCTCCGAAGATGATTTTCAAAGCGCCCTGCGCAATCAGTCCGTCGGCGACCGGCTGACCCTGAAGATCAAGCGCAAGGCCCAGCCGCTGAACCTGACGATCGTGGCCGGCCAGTTTCCTCTGGAAATGGCCGCCGCGCTCGGCTACCGGCTCCTCGGCATCCGGACCGAAGACGTGACGCCCGGCAACCGGGCCAAATATCGTCTCGCTGCCGACACGGGCGCCATGATCGCCGACATTGATCCGCGCAGCTTCCTGGCCCAAATCGGCGCCCGCAGCGGGGACGTCGTCCGGCGGATCAACGAGATGTCGATCAAAACCAGCAGCGAGTTCAATGCGGCCATCGTCAAATACCGCCAGAAAAAATCATTGGTCGTGCTGCTGCAACGCGGGGATCAGGGGTATTACATCACCGTTGAACTATAAACCACGCCCTGCGGCCGTAATCGTCGGCCGTGGGGCCATCGAATTATCGGAAAATGGCTCATGAAACGCACGAAAATCGTTCATCTCCTGGCTTCTCAAAAACCCTTGGACGAAGTGTTGATAAACGGCTGGCTGCGGACCCGGCGCGATTCCAAGGGGTTTTCCTTCCTTGAAATAAATGACGGCTCGTGCCTGCGCAACATCCAGGTCATCGCCGCGGAAAGCCTGCCGAACTACGCCGCCGTCAAACAGCTCCTGACCGGCTCGGCCGTGGGCGTCACCGGCAGCCTGGTCGCATCGCACGGCAGCGGCCAGACGTGGGAGATCCAGGCGCGGGCGATCGAGGTCATCAGTGCGGCGCCGGACAGCTATCCGCTGCAGAAGAAGCACCACACCGATGAATTCCTGCGGACCATCGCCCACCTGCGGCCGAGGACCAACAAGTACGGCGCCGCCTTCCGGATGCGATCCGATCTCTCCTATGCCGTCCACACCTTTTTCAAAGACCGCGGGTTCACCTACCTCCACTCGCCGGTCATCACCGCTTCGGACTGCGAGGGCGCTGGCGAACTCTTCCGCGTCACGTCCTTTGACTTGAATCACGTACCGCTGACAAGCGATGTCGCCGACTACGACCAGGATTTTTTCGGCCGGCAAGCCAACCTGACGGTCTCGGGCCAGCTGTCGGCTGAGATGTTTGCGCTGGCCCTGGGCGACGTGTACACCTTCGGACCCACGTTTCGGGCCGAAAACTCGAACACCCGCCGGCACGCGGCCGAATTCTGGATGATCGAGCCGGAAAGGGCCTTCTGCGACCTGGCGGGCAACATGGCCCTCGGCGAGGAACTGATCAAATACCTGGTCACCTTCGCTTTGACACAATGCCGCGAAGATCTCGACCTTTTTGCCCGTTTCGTCGACAAAACCCTGCCCTCGACCCTCGACACGATCGCGACCGCCGATTTCGTGCGCCTGCCGTACGCCGAAGCCATCGAGCGGCTGCGCCGCGCAAACCGCAAATTCGAGTACGCGGCCACCTTCGGTGAGGACCTGCAATCCGAGCACGAACACTATCTGACCGAGGAGCACTTTAAAAAGCCGGTTATTATCTACGATTACCCCAAGGAAATCAAACCATTTTACATGCGCATCAACGACGACGGCCGCACAGTCGCCGCCATGGACGTTCTGCTGCCGAAGATCGGCGAGATCATCGGCGGCAGCCAGCGCGAAGAACGCCTGCCGGTGCTCGAAGCACGCATGGCGGAGCTGGGAATGTCCAAAGAGCCCTACTGGTGGTACCTCGACTCACGCCGCTACGGCTCGGTCGAGCACAGCGGGTTCGGCCTGGGGTTCGAACGCCTGCTGATGCTGGTCACCGGAATCGGCAATATCCGCGATGTGATCCCCTTCCCGCGGACACCTAAGAATATCGATTTTTGATTTTGGCAATCGAAAAACTGGAGGTCGGCCCTGAGAGGCTTTAAAAAATGATCGATATACATACCGAGTGACCTGGTCTGAAGATGATAAGGAGTATGTTGGACTGTGTGCGGAGTTTCCAAGCTTGAGCTGGCTGGCCGGCACCCCCGAAGCTGCCTTGAAGGGCATTCGAAAAGTGGTGGCCGATGTCGTAAAGGACATGGAGGAAAACGGAGAGACGATCCCGCAACCGATTGCCTGCCGCTCTTTCAGTGGTAAATTCATGGTTCGCGTGCCGCCGTATGTTCATAGAAAACTTGCCGTCCAAGCCGCTGAGTTTGGTGTGAGCTTAAACCGGATCGCGAGTTCGAAATTGAGCCAATGAAGGGACTTTTTCATGAAAATCCAATTCATCGAAGCCCGTGACCTGCCCGATCTGTGGTTCCAGGCTGTTTACCAGATAATCGACAACGGCCGAAAATTTAAAATCGACCGGGGCTCGTATGCCGGTCAGCAGCGGCTCGAATACGACTATTTCACCGGTCACGTAAAGTTTCCGGGAACACAGCCGCTGCTGCCCGACATCCCCGCCTCCTGCGGCATTCCTAACCCGGTGGAAGAAGAGTACATTCTGGGCGGTAAAAATTACCGGCGCAGCTACATCGAATACATCATGACCGGCCATAAGGAGCCGGGCGAATCCTATACCTATGGGGAAAGGCTCACGAAGGCCCCCATAACCGGCGACAAAAAGATCTGGTGGGACAAAGCGGAAAAAGAAATAATCGACAAAAGGCAAGTCGACGGGAACATCATATTCGAGGAAGACGGACAGCTGTATCTGAACCAGATCGAATGGATCATCGACACCTACAAGCGCTACGGCCACAGAAACAACCAGATGATCCTGCAGGTCGGCCACCCCACCGACCTCACGCTGCTGGACCCCCCCTGCCTGCGCTCGATCGACACCCGCATCCAGGACGGCAAACTCAATTTTTTCGTCTATTTCCGCTCCTGGGACCTGTGGGGCGGCATGCCGGCCAATCTGGCCGGTATCCAGTTCTTAAAGGAATACATGGCCGGGGAAATCGGTGTCGATGACGGAGAAATGATCGTGGAAAGCAAAGGCCTTCATCTGTACGGCTATGCGGAGGATCTTGCCAAGCTCAGGTGCATGAAGCAATAATTTCTCAAAGACACGGATAAAAATATCGAATTTATGACCTTACCTTCAGGAATTATACTGTGCTGTTGAAAATCCAAGAAAAGCTGTCTTGTGAGGTGTTGGTCATCGGTGGTGGTGGCGCGGGACTGAGATCGGCCATTGCTGCCAAAATGCGCAATGCCGATGTTCTTCTCACCTCCAAAACCAAAATAGGCCCCGGCTCCAATACTTATATATCCAAGGCCGTCATCGCTGCCACCGGATGGGGGACATCGGACGATGATGAAAACGCGCATATTGCGGATACGGTTACCGGCGGGCGATTTCTGAACGATCAGTCCATGGTCGCTAAAATGGCTGAACGCTCTTATTCCGAAATTACTTTCTTGAGAGATTGTGGAGTTCATTTCGACATGCATGCGGGCACGCCGCGTGTGATCAAAATTGCCGGCCACCGGTATTCCCGCCATGTATACGGCAAAAATTGGAGTGGCCGCGATCTCGTCACACCCCTCAAGCACCGGGCAAAACAGCTTGGCGTCCGCTTTGCGGAGCAAATCTTCGTGACCCGGCTTATGACGACTGAAGATCGCATCTGTGGTGCCACCGGTATCACCGCTGATGGCCGATTCATTGTCATACATGCTAACGTGGTTGTATTGGCCACCGGCGGATACGCTCAAATCTATTTGAACACCAACAATGTGCCCGGAATCACCGGCGACGGCCAGGCGTTGGCCTATGATTTGAGCATCCCGCTGAAGGACATGGAGTTTGTCCAGTTTTATCCCACGGCAACGGGTAAACACGGACGCCGGCTGATCCTTTACGAAAAGATGATGGCGCAACCCGGTGTGGTATTATGCAATGGGCAGGGCCAAAACATTCTTAAGCGTCACGGCATCGAAGACCCCACCAAGGTGACAAGGGATCGATTGGCACAGATTATGACAAATGAAGTCAGACAGGTGGGTTTACCGGGTCAGGGGGTTTTCTTGGATCTTGAGGCTCTTTCCGTGGAGACGGCCAGGCAATTGTCATCCATCCTCCCGTCAAGGTGGTGGAAGGGACATAAAGTATTCAAGGTGGCACCCACGGCCCACTTTTGCATGGGAGGAATTGTCACGGATCAGGACGGAGAGACGCCCCTGAAAGGTTTGTTTGCGGCAGGGGAGGCAACCGCCGGTGTGCATGGAGCGAACCGACTGGGAGGCAATGCCCTGGCAGAAATATTCACAATGGGTTCGTGGGTTGGTGAAATGGCTGCAGACCGGTCCACGGCAATTGGAACAGCTTCAGTACCTGTGACGGCTTGTGAAGAAGAACGATCCCGGCTTGAAGAAATCTATTCCGATAAGGGGTTGAGTGTAAAACAATTGATTAACGATTTAAAACTGTTGATGTGGAGCAAGGCTGGAGTGATTCGCCAGGAAAGTGACATTGGAGAGGCGTTAGAGAACCTGCAGAAATCCTTGCCCCGGGTCGCCGTCTCAAGCCCCACCGATCTCATCAGGTTACTTGAGTTTCAAAACATGCGGTGCGTGTCAAGGATGGTTTGCCGGGCCGCACTGGAGCGTACTGAAAGCAGGGGCTCCCATTTCCGCACCGATTACCCGGCAGAAGACAACCGTAGATGGTTAAAGAATATTGTGCTGCGGAAAGGCAATACCGGTATCAATATTGAAGCCAAGCCCGTAAGCTTTGATTTGGTTGAAGTAAAGTCATAAGGTGCAGCCGGATCAGCTTTTGTCAAATAGATTTAAATTTTTGAAAACTATGAGGACCTGTCCTGCGCTGCAGCCGCCTCGGTTGACAATGATGTATTTATATTTTATGTTCGAACAGTGGTTGCATCCGGATTTCAGCCTTGGCCCCCAATTGAACCTGCGCCGCATCGACCGAAAAGTTCCTCTTTCTTGCCTCAACCGCTAACAAGCAATCAGCCACCGAATGTGTTCTCTGTGTGTGCGCCCGATTGAAACCCCGTTTCTTCCGGTGACGCAACGGTACCCGAGTTTCCGAAAGCCATTTTCCGTTTCCTGGACGCCGGCTCCTGTCGGAGCGAGACGACAACCTTTTTATGCCACCACCGGTACCGGGAACGCCGCTCATAATCTTGCCGTGCGGTTCGGAGGAGGATGTGTTTCTCCCGGTCGTAATTACCGGATACTCTCAACCCCGTATGAAAGGAGGACGACATGGCAGTCAAGGTTTTGATCAAACGTCGATTCAAGGAGAAGTATTTCAATGAGATCAACGAAATGATCAAGAAACTGCGCTACGGTGCCATGGACCAGGAGGGCTATATTTCCTCGGAGACGCTGTGGGACGTCAAGGATCCGTACCGCGTGGTGGTGGCGTCGAACTGGCGGTCGATGAAGGAATGGAACATCTGGAAAAACAGCGATATGAGACGGATGGAGGGCGACACCATCGAAAAGTATCTCGACGGCGAGACCGAATATGAAATCTATGAAATGGGCCTATATCCCCATTAAACACCCCCGGCCGGGCTCGGGCCGGACGCCCAGGACGGGGATCGCAACCCCCTTCAATGGGAGTAAGGCCCGAGCAGAATATCGAAAAAGGTAAATCTTTCTCTTTAAATATCCAACGTGCTGACTTCCAGGGCGTTGGTCTGGATGAATTCGCGGCGCGGCTCGACCTCTTCGCCCATCAGAATCGTGAAAATTTCATCGGTGTCCACCACATCCTCGACCCTGACCTGGAGCAGATTGCGTTTTTCCGGGTTCATTGTGGTTTCCCAGAGCTGCTCCGGATTCATCTCGCCCAAACCTTTGTAGCGCTGGACCGCCAGGCCCTTCTTGCTTTCTTCGAGCACGTGAATCAGAAGCTGCTTCTTGTCGGCTATGACGATGTCCTGCGCAGCGGATTCTTTCGATTTGTCTGAAATCGTGAACGGCGCCACATCGTATTTGTATATTTTATTGCCAATGACCGCCAGGTCCTGGTAGGCCTTGGAGTAAATGAGTCCCCGTCCGATGATCACCTTCTTGGCGTCTTTCTCCGAATCGCTCGAGGAGGTGGCGATGTGCTGCAGTTTGCGGGGCAGCTTGACCTCGATGTTGTAGGCACTGCGCTCCTCGCTCCAGATCACCTCGCCGGCATCGAACCCGCCCTCTTTGAGGCTTTCTTTCAACAGCAGCATCTTTTCGCGGTCTTCCAGGATCGTTTTATCCTTCACGTCCCGCTTGATGAGAAACTCGGCGAATTTCGGGTCGATACCCTGGCGATCCAGCTTTTCCATGATAAGGTAGTATTCCGCCAGGCTGCCCATCAGCAGATAGAGCTTGTGACCGCTCAGCTTGTCGCCGGCGCCGGTCGTGATGACTTTGTCCTCGCAAAAACGCTTGAGGATGAAGTCATTGAATTCGGTTTCGTCTTTCAGATAGACTTCGCTTTTGCCTTTGCCGATCTTCAGAAGCGGTGGTTGGGCGATGTACAAGTAACCGTTGTCCACCAGTTCCGGCATCTGACGATAGAAAAAAGTCAGCAGCAGGGTGCGGATGTGGGAACCGTCGACATCGGCATCGGTCATGATGATGACTTTGTGATAGTTTATTTTCTTGATGTCGTATTCTTCCTCGCCTACCCCGGTGCCCAGCGCCGTGATGATGTTTTTGATTTCTTCGCTGCGCAGGATCTTGTCGAAGCGGGCCTTTTCGACATTCAAAATCTTGCCTTTCAACGGTAAAATGGCTTGGAATTTGCGGTCCCGCCCCTGTTTGGCGCTGCCGCCGGCCGAGTCGCCTTCCACCAGAAAAAGCTCCCGTTCGCTGGGTTCCTGGCTCTGGCATTCCGCCAGTTTTCCGGGCAGCGTGGCATCCATGAGCGAGCCCTTGCTGCGGGCGATGTCGCGCGCGCGGCGGGCCGCATCGCGGGCCCGGGCGGCATCCACCCCCTTGGAAATGATTTTCTTGGCAACGGCCGGGTTTTCCTCGAAGTAGGTGCTGAGCTTTTCGTTCACCAACGATTCGACCAGGCCTTTGACCTCGCTGTTGCCCAACTTGGTTTTGGTCTGCCCCTCGAACTGCGGATTTTTGATCCGGATGCTGATGATGGCCGTTAGCCCCTCGCGCACGTCATCGCCGCTGATTTTTGCCTGCATATTCTTGGGCAGGTTGCCGTTGGAGGCATACTGATTGATGGTGCGGGTCAAGGCGGCCTTGAAACCGATCAAGTGAAAACCGCCTTCGGTGGTATGAATGTTATTGGCAAACGAGAGCAGTTTTTCATTGAACGTATCATTGTATTGAATCGCCGATTCTATCTGAACGTCGCTGCGCTCGCCTTCTATGATAATCGGTTTATGGAGCGGTGCGTGGCGCCGGTTCAGATATTCCACAAATTCCTTGATGCCACCCTTGTAATGAAATTCCTCGCTTTTTTCTTCGCGTTCGTCCGTGATGGTGATCTTGATGCCCTTGTTGAGAAAGGCCAGTTCCCTCAGCCGACGAACAAGGATTTCATAGGAAAAATCCGTGGTCGTAAAAATTTCGGCATCGGGAATGAAGTGAACCCGGGTGCCCCGCTTGCGGGTTTTACCGGTGACTTTCAACTCGCTGGACTTGACCCCTTTTTCGTAAGTCTGGTGATAAATGCTGCCGTTGGAGAACACGTCGACTTCCAGAAAGGAAGATAGCGCATTGACCACCGAAACACCGACACCGTGCAATCCACCTGAAACCTTGTAGGAGTGATCGTCGAACTTGCCGCCGGCGTGCAGTTTGGTCATAACGACTTCGAGCGCCGGAATTTTTTCGGTTTTGTGGATGCCGACCGGAATGCCACGGCCATTGTCGACCACACTGACACTGTTGTCATGGTGAATGACGACCTCTATCAGGTCGCAGTATCCCGCCATGGCCTCATCGATGCTGTTGTCGACCACTTCGTAAACGAGGTGATGCAGACCGGCGATGTCGACATTGCCGATATACATGGAGGGGCGCTTGCGAACGGCCTCGAGCCCTTCCAGAATCTTGATATTGTCTTCGGTATAATCGAAATTATCGTTTTTTTTATTCATACTCTCATCGGCATAATAACGGTTAAGAAGTTCTGCTGGTCCACCCCTGCCAAAAGACAGGGGTTCTTGTCATTGACGATATCCAACGTCACGGTGTCCTGCTCGATCACGTTCAGGGCTTCGATGAAATAACGCGGATTGAACGCCGCCTCTATCGTCCCCTCTTCAAATGCAATGGTCATCTCTTCCTTGGATTCACCGATATCCGGATTGGTGGAGGTAACGATCAGCCGATCTTCCTTGAAATTGAAAATAACGCTGCGGTAGTCTTCGGTGGTCAGAATCGACATCCTCTTGAGCATCATTAAAAATGGTTGGCGGGTAAAGCCTATGGAAATGGAGTCTTCTCTTTTTTTTATAATGTCATCGTACTTGGGAAATTCGCCTTCGAGCAGGCGTATGATGAGGGTTTCATTTTTCTTCTTGATGACAAGGTTGTTGTCTTTGATCCCCAGACCAACCGAACCGCCCGCATCGAGAAATTTGGCGATTTCATACAACCCTTTTTTCGGCACCAGGATAACTTCCGACTCGGGCAGTAATACCGCCCCTTCATAACCCCCGTCGATCTTGGCCATCCGGCTGCCATCGGTCGACACCATCCGTAATTTTTTCAGGCCGTCCTGTGCGATGGTCTCCAAAAGAATGCCGATGATGTGGGCCCGCTTGTCGTCGGAGGCCCCGACGATATAGACGGTTTTTTCGATCATCGCCGCCAGCACGGCACTCTCGATGGAAAAACAATCCACGTCATCGAAATGAGGAATTTTTGGAAAATCTTCGTGATTCATGCCGACCAGATGGTATTCGACTTTCTGCTGCCCGATTTCGATCCAGTGGTTTTCGATCTCGTTGACGATGATTTCTTCATTCGGAAAATCACGGACGATCTCGAACAGTTTTCTGGCATTGATGGCAATGATCCCCTCCGACTCAACCACAGCCGGAAACGTGCCCTCGTAACCGGTCTCGAGATCGGTTGCGCGGATGATGATATGAGATCCGGTGGCTTCGATGAGAATATTGGTGGTTACGGCAAGGTTTGTTTTACGACCGGCCAGGCCC
>JBAPWQ010000158.1:0-11243 GCA_049283795.1 Desulfobacterales bacterium
GACGGCCACACCCATATCGGCCTGTTTGAGGGCCGGGGCATCGTTGACCCCGTCGCCGGTCATGCCGACGATGTGGCCCCTGGCCTGCAGGGCCTTGACGATGCCGAATTTGTGCTCGGGGAAGACCTGGGCGAAGCCGTCGGCCTTTTCCACCTGCTCGGCCGTATCGGTGGCCATTTCGCCTTTGTCACTGCCGGTTTTGAGCAGTTTCTCCGCAGCATAAAGGTTCTTTCCGAGTCCCAGCTGCCCGGCAATCTCGCGCGCGATGGCGAGGTTGTCACCGGTTACCATCTTGACCTGAATGCCATGAGCCTGAGCCTGGGCGATGGTCTCGGCGGAGTCCTCGCGGGGCGGATCATAGAGGGGCAAAATGCCCAGAAAACGCCAGGACCCGTCATCGTTCGTTCGGGCCACGCCGAGGGTGCGATCGCCTCTGGCGGCGAAGTCGTTGATCACCTGGTCGGCCTTGGCCTTGGTGTCCTGGCCGACCCGCGCGAGTTCCAATATAACCTGGGGCGCACCTTTGGTGACCTTGAAGGTTCGGCCCTGACGGTCCCGGATGGTGGCTTCGGTGCGTTTGCCCACCGGATCGAAGGGCACGAATTTGACCTGCTCGTACGTCTTGAGGACGGCGTGGTCCTGAAGCCCGCCCATCACGGCCAGGTCGATGCTGTCCCGGTCCTCGGCCCTGGATGCAAGGGCGCCGGCCAGGATGAGGTCCTGGGCGTTCTCGGACTCGAAGACCGCGGGATCACCCAGGGTGAGTTTATTTTGGGTCAGGGTCCCGGTTTTATCGGAACACAGGATGTCCATTCCGGCCATCTCTTCGATGGATTCCAGACGCGAGACAATGGCCTTCATTTTGGAGAGTGCCAGGGCACCCACGGCCATCGTGACGGACAGCACGGCCGGCATGGCCACCGGTATGGAGGCCACGGTCAGGATGAGCGCGAACTGAACCAAGTCTAGCAGCGGCGTGCCCCGGAACAGCTGGACGATGATGAGCACTGCCACAAGGGCCAGGCTGAGATAGATCAAATGGTCGCCGATCTGCAGCACGGCCTTCTGAAAATGTGAGACGGACTTGGCACTGGCCACCAGTTTGGCGGTTTTGCCGAAGTAGGTGCCGCCGCCGGTCGCCGTCACCAGGGCAACCATCTCGCCCTGTTTGGCCACCGAACCCGAGAAGACAACCTCTCCGGTCTGCTTGCTGACCGGCAAAGATTCACCCGTGAGGGCCGACTGGTCCACGCTCAGATAGTCGCCCTCCATCAGTTTGGCATCGGCAGGGATGATGTCTCCCAGTCGCAGGCGCACGATATCACCCGGAACCAGCTCTTTGGCATCGATTTCCTGCCAGCTGCCGTCCCGCAGGACCCGGCTCTTGAGTGCCAGTTTCTTTTTGAGGGCCTCCACCGCGTTGCCGGCCTGGTATTCCTGCCAGAAGCCGACCACGGCGTTGAACAGGAGCAGCACGGCAATGATGATGAAATCCTCCCAGTGGCGCACGATGAGGGACAGAACCGCAGCCACCTCGATCATCCAGGGTATGGGTCCCCAGAGGTAGCTCAAGAATTTCAGGAGGGGACTGGTTTTTTTCTCGGATATTTCATTGGCGCCGAACTGCTGCAGACGCTCCCGGGCCTCGGCGCTCGAGAGCCCTTTCGCTGAAGATGATAATTGCCGCATGAGCTCGTTTATCGCGGCCCTTTGGGCGTCTTCCGTGCTGATGGAGATCTTTTCCATGTCGATGCCCTTCTCATCAAGATTCAAGTTCTCGTTTCAATGCGAGGTACTGCTCTTGGTCGATTTCCCCGCGGGCGTAGCGCTTCTTGGCAATATCGAGGGCAGATTCCGACGACGACGAACAGGCACTCGCCGATCTCCTGGAGGTGGATAACCATCTGAAAAGGGCCACGAGGGCGGCAATCACGACAATCCACCAGACGAGCATGAAGATCCCGCCGAGCCAGCCACCGCCGCCAATCCCCCAGCCCATCATGCCGGGTCCCCAGTGGTTCCACATCGGCATCCATTGATTCCACCCAAAGTGATAAACTAACTGCAATGTTTCCATTTCACAGACTCCTTTGCGCGATGTTCTATAAATCGGCTATTTAGCGAGGATTTCGACGACCTTTTCTAACTCCAGGGTCTTGTTGAAGAAATAATCGGCCCCAAGCTGCAGGCTTTGTTGACGGTAGTGCTCGAAATCATAGTTGGTGAGCATGATGACCGTCACCGCGCGATGGGCGGACTTGATTTCTTTCAGCAGCTCTATCCCATTTTTTCCGGGCAGGCGGATGTCGAGAATGACCGTGTCGGGCGTTTCATGGTCGAGCGCTTTCAGAGCCTCTTTGGCGTTGCTGGCCTGGCCAACGACCCTGATCTCCGGGTATTCGGAGAGTAGTGAGATCAGCCGCTCCCGCACCTGTTTTGCATCATCCACGATCAAGACCCGCTTCATGGCGCTTTCCTTTTCTTTCTTCCCGTCACAACTTTAGATCTTGCGGGGCGGCATGAAAATCGGATCTTGTCTGATGTTTGCGTAGGAGACTGCGGAAAGCCGCTGTCGGTGTTTGTCTGACAAAAACCGGCTGATAGGCAAAAGGCTAAAGATGTAAAACAAGGCTAAAGCCGAAAGGCAATATGCGGGGAAGCTGGGAGGCGGGGAGGATGGGAAGGTAAAAGGTGAAAGCCGGAAAGTGGAAGGCCGGAAGGCACGGAGCCGAAAAGATTGCGGCGGAAGCAGTTTAAGAGTTTACTGTGAGTTTAAGGTCACTGACCCATACTTGAATTGACAGAACTGAAATGTGAGACAGTACATAATTTGACTTCGTAACTTTAGCCATGCCATTTCGATTGTCATATGTGCTGCTCGTTATTTCGCGAATGAGATTTCATTGCGGCGAGTCGTTTTCGGTGTCGGTCCTCAAGCTGGCGGATGACTTCTTCTCTTGTTACATCGCGCCGTGGAAGAAAGTGAGACAGAAGCTCTTCGATGTCCGAGCATGATAACAGCGGATAGGTATCTTCGTGGCGAATCCGTTCATTGAGCATAAAAAGCATCGCCATCATGACAAGCGCCATATGATGGTGCCACGCGCTCCACTTGCGCACCTGGTAGTCGGCCATGCCGCATTCACTTTTGGCGTCTTCAAAGGCTCTTTCCACCCAGTAGCGCTGAAGCTGCATCCAGGCCAGGGTCTTAAGCCCGATTGTCTCGGGTGCATTGCAAAGCGATATTTTAGTCTCGGCTTTGGGACCCAGGGTCTGGGTAGCCAGAACAAAGAAGCGGTGGGCCTGCTCGGATTTCCCGTCCCATACGTAAACAGGAAAGCGCAGAGCCCTTACCTTAAGCGGCCCGCGGGTGGTTTGGCGAAGTTTGAGTACAGGCTGCTTGCAAAGCCCCAGGTCTTCTACAGCCGTCTTGACCTCAAGGCTGCTTACATCGCTTTGGTAACTGGTGAATTTCGGGCCTTTGCGGCTTGTCTTCTCAGGAATATAGGGCTCGGGGTCTTCAAGGTACACGGGAAAATCCGAATGAAGATCCACCACAAAACGCTCGCCCATCTGGTCCAGTGCAATGCAAAATCCGGGGCCTTTCCCATAGCCGGCATCGGCCCCGACCCAGCCGTACCGAAGCCCGTTATGACAGGCATGGGCAACGATTTCAAGGGCAAGCTGCTCTTTGGTGCGAAAGATTCTCTCGGCTTCCGGGATCCCGGCTTTTTCACATCGCTTTGTCTCATCGGTCCACTTTCTGGGAAGGTACAGCTTGACATCGACAGGGATCGCAAACCGGTCTTTGGAAAGTACCCCAAACACTGCCACTTGGCCGTTGTCGACTTTGCCGAGACGACCAAGCCATTGCCGGGAGACTCCGACCGACATCGGCCCCTGCTTGGCAAAGCCGCTCTCATCGATCAACAGACCGGCCCGCTGAGCATCACCCAAGAGATGGTTGGCTTCGCAGGCAACATGGTCGATAACATTTTGCGCTTCCCACTTGCTGTGGGTCAGAAACTGCTGAAGATTGCGGGACTTCGAATCCGGTACGACCTCTGCCATGCGATCCATGTTTTTGCGGGCACCGGCCTGCATAAGGCCGCTGGCATACTGTCGCGCCTTTTCCGTAACATCGTGGCGGTAAGAGCGGAAATGGTGGCTGAAACTCTTTACAAAGGACATAAAGCGTCCGCCGACGCCGGCGAGCGCCGCCTGAGGGGTAGCATAAGATTTTCTCCTTTGGTTATGGCTCTTTCTGCCGGGTGTGTTTCATGAAAACTTTTATAGTAAATATCCGAAGTAATTGCAAGAATTATCTTTACCAAGTCAAAATAATTTGACAGTATGGGATCACAACTTTTCGGATTTCTCTCAAATTTTGGATTAGTTGGAGTTATGTTGTGCGACTGATTAAGTGAAATAGCTAATGACTACTTGTAAACATTGGGGGCGGCATTTTTGGCGTTCGCACACCCAATGACTGGAGTCAACTCTAACAATGACAAATAAAAATCTTTAAAATTTCTGTTTGGCGTTTGATCGACATTAACCTTTAACGCGCTTAATGGTGCCATTTGCCAATAGCGATTGTAGTTGATTGAGAAGTTTTTGCTCTTGGGGATCAATGTGTTGATCTTCATTCGCAACTTTCATGATGGCGTCGTATTCGGAACTTGTTATTTCGCAGTCAGCAATTGCTTTATTTATCATGTCCGCCAACTTCACCGATGATTTGCTTGGCTTTTCTCCAGGCCTCATTTTCTCCTCCTTTGTGCTAAATTGTAATTTGGTTTATTGGTTACCGAGAAAAACTAAAATGACCTTTGCTCTAAAATAGCTGAATTGAGTTCGCATATCTGATGGTTGAATATCTCAAATAGTCTTTTGATTGTCAAGAACGATGGCTAAACGTTTCACCTTTTGGATCGTGTGGTGACGCCATACCAATATCGAAAGCTGAACTCGGTTTATGATTTCGTGTCATTACCTGTCGCGGTATTGGATAATAGCGCAACCTATATGTTGTGGTCAATGAGTAAACCGGAAGGGTAGTGATGCTATATCAATCTGCAATTTTAATGGGTCGAAAATATTGCATATACGTTGGAGATATCGGTAACGCTGCAAATCAGCCGCGCGGCTTTTTGCGTCGGCTGCATTTGCCTGGTTAGGCTGTCTTTCTTTCACTACTGCCGTCTAAAGACCGTTTTCCCCTCCTTAATCGTCTCCACCACTCGGATTGAAGAGATCTTCATCGGATCGATCGTGAACGGATTGTCGGAAAGCACGACCAGATCGGCCAGCTTGCCGATCTCGAGGGTGCCCTTGCGGTCCTCCTCGAAGTACTGCCAAGCCGCGTCCTTGGTGACGGCCGTGAACGCCTCGTAGGGCGTGATAGCCTGATCCAGCCCCAGCGGCTTGCCGCTGGTAGTACGGCGATTGACAGCAGCAGAAACTACGTTGAGGATGTCGATGCCGGCCACTGGTGCGTCGTGGTGCAGGGTGATCTTCATCCCGCGATCGAGCGCCGAGCGGGCCGGATCGATGCGTGCCGCGCGCTCGGGGCCGAGGAAGATGTCGCGGTGACGATCGCCCCAGAACTGCACATGGATCGGGAAGAACGAGGGCACTAGGCCCTGGTTGGCGGCGAAGTTCAGCTGATCCTCGCGAATGGTCTGGGCATGGATGATGACCGAACGCAGTTCTGGCCTCGGCCGATCTCCCCGGACCTTTCGGATAGCCTCGATGAGCAGGTCTGTGGCAGCATCGCCGTTGGTGTGGGCGAGGAATGGAATGCCGGCCTCATCCGCCATCCGCACATATTTCACTACCTCCTCAAGTGTCATGTTCGCATAGCCGCGGTAACCATCGTCGTCCGCATGCGTCTTCGGCTCCTGTTCTGCAGCTTCGTTCTCAGCGTCAGACCAATTGCCTCCCAACACCATCTTCATGCCGGTGTCGGATCCGCAGAGGTCCGCCTCTCTCTCTGTCTCGCTTCCAGGCTGGATGTGATAGGGCTGAGAGAGGTAGGCCGTGTAACCCTGTATCGAGCCATCGAGCACCAGCTTGATACCGCCCATCCTGTAACGGGCAGGCTTGTTCCAATCCGCGGCGATTCGAGAGAACGTTTCATCGTCGAGCGTGGCGTATACGGGGTACGACACCACGTCAATCGGCATGATGCCTGCCTTGGCGCCACTCTCGAGTAGTTTCAGCATTCCCGGCACCCCGCCGCCTTCCTGTGCCGTGGTTATTCCGGCCTCGGCGTACTTATTAAGTCCGTAGACCAGCATGTCCAGGGCGCGATCGGCCGTTGGCGATGGGAGCGCCTTGAGCATGAAGCCCATGGCCTTCTCTTCCAGTACGCCGTTCGGCTCGTTAGTCGATGGCATACGCTGGATCTTGCCGCCTTCCGGATCCGGGGTGTCAGCAGTGATGCCGGCCAGATCCAAGGCTTTGCTGTTGGCAGTCATCAGGTGGCTGGAAATGTGCATCAACAGGATCGGATGGGTCGTCGAAACCGCATCGAGATCCTCCCGAGTAGGGTGGCGCCCCTCAACCACACCTGTGTCGTCATAGCCCCAACCGAACAACCACTTGTCAGGCTCCAACTTCGTCTCCTCGATTCGTTGGCGGAGTTTCCGTTGAATGTCTTTGATCGACTTCACTTCTCCGATCGGGTCGGGATCGAGGTTGACCACGGCAAATTTTAAGGTCTGTTGCACAACATGCGAATGGGCGTCGATGAAACCTGGCATGAGCGTGCGTCCCTTGAGGTCGAACACTTTCGTGGCCGTCCCTTTTATGACCATCACGTCTTTTTGGGTGCCTACCGCGACGATCTTTCCGCTGCCTATGGCTATAGCTTCTGCGACGTCGCCCTCCCGTACCATCGTCACGATCGGACCGCCGAAGTAGATTGTGTCCGCTTTAGCTTTTGTTGAAGGCACTTGATCTTTCAGATTTTGAGCCATAGCTGAAAACGGCATGATAAGCATAATGGTAACGATAAGAGGGATGGTTTTCTTCATTCTTTCCTCCTAATTTTTTGGCAGCCTAACCAGTTAGTATGTGGATCTGTATATCATCACATTAGGGGTGTTATACAGAAAAAGCGGTGATTAGATCCGATTTCAGATATATTGAGATAATCAATAGTCGGGTCAAATTACTGAACATCATTCGTGACTGTCAGGCCAAGTAAATCTTTCGATGCAAGAATTTCAGGCGATCTTCGTCTTTTGACAGTATATGCGATGTTTTAAGTTTCTCGCTTACAGCCTTTTGCCTTCAGCCTTTCGCCTTCCGCCCTTCCTTCACTCCACCAACTTGTTTTGAATCGCGTAGTGGGTCAGTTCCGCGTTGGTTTTCATCTGCATTTTTTCGAGGATACGGGTGCGATAGGTGCTGATGGTCTTGACACTCAATGCCAGTTCTTCGGCGATTTGCGTCACGGTCCGGCCGGAAGCGATCTGGGAGAGCACCTGGAACTCGCGGTCGGACAGGGTCTCATGCGGCATCTTGTCGGTTTCGCCGCCCAGGGCAAATGCGATTTTTTCGGCCAGTGACGGGGTAATGTACCGGCCGCCGCGGTGAACCTTGCGGATCGCCCGGATCAATTCGGACGGCACGCTCTCCTTGGTCAGATACCCGGAAGCGCCGGCTTTGAGGACCCGCAGCGCATATTGGGCTTCGGGGTGAACCGTCAGGATGATAACGGGAATGGCGGGCAGTTCGGATTTGAGCTGCTTTAGCACATCCAGGCCGTCCATGCCCGGCATGCTGATGTCCAGCAGGATGACGTCATAAGGTTCCTGGCGGACAAGGTTCAGCAATTCCCGTCCGTTGCCCGCTTCGGCCGCCACCACAAGGTCGGAGGCCTCGGCCATGATCTGTTTCAGGCCGGCCCGCACGATGGGATGATCGTCGGCCATGACGATTCTAAGCATACGATACCGTCCTTCCGGCTATCGGCACCGCCACCGTGACGCGGGTGCCCTTGGGAGTGTTTCCCGCGAACTGGATTGTCCCGTCAAGCGCATACACCCTTTCGCGCATTCCGACCAGTCCCAGAGATGTCGCACTGTCGATTAGGGCATCCGTGATACCTTTGCCGTTGTCCGCAACCTCCAGCATCAGCCGGTCGTCTTCTTCCCGGAGACGAATGACGACTTCACTGGCGGCGGCATGGCGCGCGACATTGGTCAGGATCTCTTGAAAGATCCGGAACACGGCCGTGGATTCTTCCTGCGTCAAGTTCTCAGCCTCGCTCTCGAGGATGAGGTCGCAGGCGATGCCGGTTCGGCTCTGGAAATCTTCCGTCTGCCACTGGATGGCGGCCGCCAGACCGAAATCATCCAAGATGACCGGTCGCAATTCGGTGCACACCCGGTGCAGGACATGCAGCGTCGCATCGATGATGGAGCCCATGGCATCGAGCTTCGTTTGTACAAAATGGTCCGGTCCGGGACGGTGTTTTGCCAACCAGGCCAGGTCCATCTTGAGTACCGAGAGGGCCTGGCCGAACTGGTCGTGCAGCTCGCGGGCAATGCGGGTGCGCTCCTCTTCGCGGACCTCCTGAAGGTGGTTGGTCAGGTGCCGCAGCTGCTCGCGGGATTGCCGGATCTCTTCACCGGCCATCTTCTCGGCGGCGTGCAGGCTTTCGAGGGCGAGCGCCATCTCGTCGAAGGTCCGCGACAGTTGGCTGAGTTCGTCTTGGCCCTCAACAAGGCCGATGCGGGCGCTTAAATCGCCGTCGGCCAACCGCCGGCTGGCCGATGACATGGCCCGGACCTGCCGCAGCATGAACACCTCGCTGCCTTTCCAGGCGATCAGCAGGGCCAGCAGCGTCACGGCTCCCAGCAGACTCAAATTGCGGGTGAGGTTCCGGTTGGCAGCGGCAAAGGCGACGGCACGCGGCATGGCGATGATAAGAATAATTTGCCTGTTGTTCAATGAGCTTGCCAGGGGGGCAAAGGCGAAGAGTCGTGGGACCCCGTCGGCACCCTTGGCCTCCAGCACACCGGACTCCCGGGCCAGGACATTTTTCAGGATGTCGGCATTGACGGGCGCCTTTTCGGACCATTCACCCGTATGCGGGTCATAGGACAGGGTCACGCCGGCCTGATCGATCTGGATGACGGTTGAGCGATCGGGCAGGTCTATCAGGGTGCTGAAGCCCAGCCGGTTGAGCCAATCCAGGTTCAATGCCGCAAATACGACGGCCACCGGCTTCCGGGTTTTGTCCAGCACCGGCTCGGCCAGAAACAGCACGGGCTCATTGGTGGAACTCAGGTGATAGCCACCCATGGCGAAATCCCGGAACTCCTTCGCACGCAGGAACCAGTGATGCCGAGAAAGATTGGTCCCGGCCGGAAGCGGCCTGGCGCTGAAGATCGGTTCGCCGTCCGGTCCGACGGCGCCCAGGTTCGCATATCCCCGAGACCCGTTCAGGAGACGCTCGAAAAAGTGTTGGCAGCGGATCGGATCGTCACGGTTTTCCAGGAAAAAGTCGGCCATGGTGATCAGCACCTGGCGCGCTTCTCCCAGGATACGCGCCTCCTGATCAGCGGCCGAGCGGGCCGTTCGCTGCGTATCGCGATAAATGGCGCGGACAGCGCTCTGTTTTTGTTCGGAGGCCGTGTAGAACACCAGAACCCAGCCCGGCAGTGCCGTAAGCAGGACCAGAAGATACAGCCGTGTTCTAAGGCTTGCGAAATGAGCGACCTTCATCGGTAACCTAATGTCGCGTGCCAGGGCCGGCGCAGTGCTGTCGGCGTCAATTGCATGGGCATTTCCGGGTATTTTACGATCGGATTTCCGGTTTTATAGGCTTTAAGATAAAGATTTTGGCAAGACCAGAGGAAGGCGGCTGTATAGTCATACGCCAACGACCGACACCAGCAGCCAAAACCTTTATCTTAAAGCCTACATAACATATGGCTATGATCGAGCGAAATATCAAGAACGATGATCGATTCGTCGCAGCGGAATATGAGGGGACCGGACGCGGAAAGAGGGGAGCGCCGCCGATGCCGTCACCGTGGAAACGGGACGGGTCCGTCAATCGGCGGCACAGCCGGTCAGTGGTCGAGGTAGGCCGCCATGAGATCCCTGAAGACATCGTCGGATTCGGTCTCCACGATCTTTTGGAGACGCTGGAACTGCTTCAGGAGCGTTTCGCCCAGGGGCGTCAAGCGCGAGCCTTTGGGCTTGCGGATCAACAGCGGCTGTCCGAGCCGCTTCTCGGTGGCGCTGATGCGCCCCCAGATCGCCCGGTAGCTCATCTTGAGTTCCTGGGCGGCGGCCTGCAGTGATCCGAGACGCTGGACGGCTTCGAGAATCCGGTATCTCCCTAAACCGAACACGACCTTGCCGTCGGTGTCTTCCACCCAGATTTTGGAGCGGATGCGAAACGGCGACTCTTTTTTACCCATGGGCGGCCTCCCGTTCAGAATCTGAAGGTTTTACGTTAACGGCATAGCAGATCGGGCGATCGACGTCTATCCGATCATGGAGGGTCGTCCGGCCGGTATTCTCCCTCCACCCCGTAAAACCCACCGGCACATGATCGCTGCCGTGGGCGATCCATCCTGTAGGGGCAGGCCTGTGTGCCCGCCCTCGTCGTCGAATCATCCGCAATCATTCGAGCGCACCATGGCGGGTCCTTCGGCACAGCCGGCGGTGGCCTATATCATTATTGACATATCTCGTCTTTTTTGTGTAGGAGCATTTTCTCTTGTCGGTGACCTTCACCTGGAGCGACACGGCCTGGTTTTCCGATGTCGTGCTGCCGCTTTCCCCCTCCCTGGAAAGAGAATCCATCCTGGCCTCCAAAAACGATCTCACCCCTTATTTCTTCACCCGCCGCCGGGCCGTGCAGCCACGCTACGACACGCGTGCGGACTGGGAGATCCTGTGCGGCCTGGCCCGGCGCCTGGGGCTGGCGCCGCTTGACTTCGAGAGTATCGAAGCGATCTGGAACCATCAGCTCGACGGCACGGGGGTCAGCCTTGCGGACTTCGATGAAACCGGCTTCGTGCCGCTGGCCGCGAGGCCGCGGTATCGCGACAGCAAAGACCTGGCCTTCAAGACGCCCTCGGGCAAAATAGAAATGGTCAACGCGGCCTGGGACGACCAGGGGATCAAGTCGCTCAAGCCTTACGAAGCCACCCATCCGCCGCCGGGCAGTTTTCGCTTGACATTCGGCCGCTGCGCGGTCCACACCCAGGGTC
>JBAPWQ010000159.1:0-9054 GCA_049283795.1 Desulfobacterales bacterium
CCACTTGGCTTTTCCCCAGCAGCGGGTATTTGCGGTAGCCGTGGTCGCGGGATTTTATCGAGATGAACCGCGGCGACAGCGGCCGGCCGGCGGCGTTGGCCGGGCAGTTGTCGGAACAGCGGCCGCAGTCGACACACGAGTAGAAATCGAGGATGTGCTTCCAGGTGAAGTCTTCGTAGACCTTGACGCCGAATGATTCCAGGTCGTCGAGCTGCTCGTCGCCGACGCCCCAGCGCACCGGTTTTATGGTGCCCTTCTCCAGCTTCATGAAATACACATTGAACAGCGACGTGATCACGTGGAAATGCTTGCCCAGCGGCAGGAAACACAGGAAGAAGAAGAAGATCAGCTCGTGGACCATGAAGGACCACTGGTTCAGCTGCTGCAGGGTCGCCGCCGGCAGCGGCGAAAACAGTTTCGCGGCCAGCCAGTGCCCGGTGCCGGGCACTAGCGCCTCGGGCGCCAGGCCGGCAGCGCCGCGAGCGGCCGAAATACTGCCGTCGTAGATCATGTCGCAGATGACCAGGCCGCAGATCAGTCCCAGCACCAGGATGGCCTCGGCCGTGTGATCCTTGCCGTAGCGCGCCGGGACCGCGTAGCGGGCCGGCTTGAAGATGCCGCGCCGGACCATCAGCGCCAGCGCGGCCACGAGTACAAAAGTTGTTGCCAGATCTTTGATAAGGCTGTAAAGCTGGCCAAGCCCTCCACCGAACCCCGGCAGCACGAAGCCCTCGACGAAGCCGGTGATGACCAGCGTCAGCGAGCGCACCGAAAGGATCAAAAAGCCGGAGAAGAGCAGGATGTGCAGGATGCCGGGAAGCAGGTAGCGCGGATGCTTGTACTGCCCCAGCCAGAACTTGAAAACCCGGCCGATGCGCTCGCCCACGCGGTCGAACCGCGGGTCCGCCGAAGCTTTCAGCAGGGGGGCGATCCGCCGGATCATGATGTAGGTGAAAATGCCGATGCCGATCAAGGGGATCAGGATGAACCACGCTTGACCGGGAAGACCGAAATACAGCGCTTGCGATGGTGGGATCAGGGCCGATTCCATGGATGCGTGCGTCTCTCCCTTCTGCCTGCTATAGAATTTAAGATATGCCGTGTTACCGGTCGTTGGCGTATGGCGATACGGCCGCCTTCCTATGACCTTGCCAAAATCTTCATCTTAACGCATATGGTTTTCAACCGGTTATTACAATGAATGAACGTTCATTCATTTTTACAGGCGGGCGCTACCTGTGTCAAGCGAAAAGCGACCCGGCGCCGGTCGCAAAGGGCACCCTGTCGTTGCGGCACGGCGGCCGACAACCGGGGCAGCCGTCCCGTTTCCGAATCGGGACGGCCGCTGAAAAAACAAGGGGGAGCATCCCATCGATTCCGGCGCTCCCGTCAGTTTAACCAGTTGAATATTATTTATTTTCAGTATAAAATTAACATTTCCGCATACAAAAACGCTGTCCGACGAATTCATAGACTGCTGCGGCACAGGGAAAAATTTTTTACCATGGCCGCGACGGTTTAACAACCAAAAAGGAGGCTGCCGTGACGAAACCACCCGCGGGTCAAGTCAAACCTTGGCTGACCAGTTATGAAAATGGAGTCCCCGAATTCGCCGAATACGAAGACATTTGCCTGCCGGCTTTCCTGGACCGCTCGGCCGAACGCTTTCCGGAACGCTTCGCCCTCAACTTTCAGGGCTACCGGATCCGGTTCAGGCAGCTCAAGGACATGGTGGATCGGTTTGCCACCGCCCTGTCCACTTTCGGTGTGGGCCCCGGCGACCGGGTGGCCCTGCTGCTGCCGAACACGATCCCGTGCGTCGCCGCTTACTATGCGGCCCTTAAAATCGGGGCCATCGTGGTGATGAACAACCCGCTTTATTCGGACCGCGAACTCGAGCACCAGTTCAACGATTCGGGCGCCAAACTGCTGATCACGCTCGATCTGCTCGGCAACCGCATGATCGATCTGCGGCCCAAAACCCGCATCAGGCAAATCGTGATCACCTCGATCGGCGATTACCTGCCCTTCCCCAAGAACTGGCTCTTTCCGCTGGTGGCTAAAAAGAAAAAACTGGCGGCGGACGTCAAGCCGGCCGACGAGGTTTTCAGATGGAAGGCGGTCCTGGCCGCTCACCAGCCCCAGCCTTTTTTTGTCTCGCTTGGTTTCGAGGATGTGGCCATGTATCAGTACACCGGCGGCACCACCGGCCGGTCGAAAGGCGTGATGCTGACCCATGCCAACCTCAGTAAAAACGTGCAGCAGTGCCGCGCCTGGTTTCCGAGCTTCGAAGCCGGCAAGGAAGTCATGCTCGGCGCCCTGCCCTTTTTTCACGTCTTCGGCCTGACCACCTCGATGAATTTCGCCATTTACATGGGCTGGGAAAATATCCTGGTTCCAAAGCCGCAGCCCGCGCAACTTCTGGAGGCCATCGGCAAATACAAGCCGACCTTCGCGCCGCTGGTCCCGACCATGTACATCGGCATCCTCCATCACCCCGACATCGATCGGACCCCGCTGACCTCGATCAAGGGCTGCTTCTCCGGCAGCGCTCCCCTGCCGGTCGAGGTCATCCACGACTTCGAGAAGCGCACCGGGGCGGTCATCGTCGAGGGCTACGGCCTGACGGAGAGTTCCCCGGTCACCCATGTCAACCCGTTTTCCGGCGGCAAGCGCAAGCCCGGCAGCATTGGGCTGCCGCTCCCCGACACCGACAGCCGGATCGTCGACCTGACCGACGGTCGCAGAATTCTAGCGGTTGGCGAAACGGGCGAACTGATGGTCAAGGGCCCCCAGGTCATGGCCGGGTACTGGAACAACCCGTGCGCCACGGCCGAAACCCTCGTCGACGGGTGGCTCCTCACCGGCGACATCGCACAGATGGACGAAGAGGGGTATTTTTACATTGTCGACCGCAAGAAGGACATGATCATCTCCGGGGGCTATAATGTTTACCCGCGCGATATCGAAGAGGTGTATTTCGAGCATCCCGACGTGAAGGAAGCCACGGCCATCGGCATTCCCCACCCGACGCGCGGCGAGGCGGTCAAGGTATTCATCGTCCTCAAGGAGGGCAAAACCGCCACGCAGGAAGAGATGATCGATTTTTGCCGCGAAAAACTGGCCAAATTCAAATGGCCGACGGAGGTCGAATTCCGTACCGAGCTGCCCAAGTCCAATGTGGGCAAGGTGTTGAAGAAGGAATTGCGCCAAAAAGTGGAGAAGGAGTGAGCAGAGTGCGGGGTGCGGGTGACGAGTTGCGGGTTACGGTTGGATTTTGTGTTTTGTATTTGGTGTTTTGTGTTTGGTGTCTGGTGGTTGGTGTTTTGGGTTTGGGGAATGCTGCCGTAGGGGCGCCCCTTGTGGGTGCCCGGTCGATAATGAGTCCTCGTTATTGGTGTGGGCTGATCGATTCGGGAAACCATCGATCAGCCCGTTTTCCGGACGGAAACCTAACCCCCGAATGCCTCGTCAGTCATCTCAACCGCCGCTCCGTTGGTCTCGAGGATGGCTTTCATCTTCCCGTGGGTCACCGGCAAGATAGTGTGGACGAAGAACTCGGCGCTCTTCACCTGGCCCTCGTAGAAAGCCGCATCCTTCTTTTTGGCGCCTTTTTCCAGAGCCGCGATGGCGACCGTGGCGCGCCGCAGGAGCATCCAGGCCAGAATGACGTCACCGCAGACATCCATGAACGGGTGCGCAAAGGAAAAGGCGCTTAGGACCTGCGGCGACATGGCGCTCTGCCCCAGGTGCAGGGCCGTCTCGCCCAGCCGGTTGACGGCCTTTTCGATCCTTTCGGCCAGGCCCTTGAGGCGCTCGGCTTCCTTGCCCCGTGCCAGGGTCTTCTGAATTTCGCCCAGCAGGTCCATGATCGGCTGGCCCTTGTTCAACCCCAGCTTGCGGCCCAGCAGGTCCATGGCCTGAATGCCGTTGGTACCCTCGTAGATCATCGTGATCCGGCAGTCGCGCAGCAGCTGTTCCATCGGGTACTCCCGGATGTACCCGTAGCCGCCGTAAACCTGAAGCCCCTGGCTGCACACCTCGAACGACCGGTCGGTCACATAGCCCTTGGCCACCGGAATCAGTAAATCGATCATCCCCTGCAGGCGCGCTTTTTCCTTTTCACTGTCGGTGGTTTCCTTGCGGTCGCCCAGGTTCCCGACGAAGTAAAGCAGGCTGCGCATGCCGTCGACATAAGCCTTCATGGTGAGCAGCTGCCGCCGGACATCCGGATGCTGAATGATGGGAACCGCGGGGGCGCTGTCGTCGCGCATCTTGAGCAGGTGGCGGCCCTGAATCCGCTGGCGCGCATATTGAAGGGCATTCAGGTAGGCGGAGCTGGCGCAGCAGAATCCCTGCATCCCGACCAGCAGCCGGGCCTCGTTCATCATCAGGAACATGGCCCGCATGCCCTTGTTCTCCTGTCCCAGGAGCATGCCGCGGCACCGGCCCTTGCCGCCTAATGCCATGGAGCACGTGGCGTTGCCGTGAATCCCCATTTTTTCTTCCACGCCGGTGCAGACCACGTCGTTGAAGTCGCCGAGACTCCCGTCCTCGTTGACCCATATCTTGGGCACGATAAACAGGGAAATGCCGCCGGTGCCCGGCGGGGCGCCTTCGATGCGTGCCAGCACCGGGTGTACGATGTTTTCGACCAGGTCGTGTTCACCGCCCGATATGAAGATCTTGTTGCCGGTGATGGAATAGGTGCCGTCATCGTTTTTCCTGGCGGTCGTTGTCAGGGCGCCCACATCGGAGCCGGCCTCGGGTTCGGTCAGCAGCATGGTGCCGCACCACTGGCCGGTGTAGAGCTTCTTGACAAAGAGCTTCTTCTGCTCGGGGGTGCCGAACGTCTCGACCAGCCGGCCGGCGCCGTGCGTCAGGCCCGGGTACATCATGAACGCCAGGTTCGCGCCGATAAAATACTCGCTGGCCGCCAGCGCCACCGTCTGGGGCATGCCCTGACCGCCCCACTCGATGCTCTCGGTCATTGCAACCCACTCGCCTTCGCGGTACATCTCGTAAATCTTCTTGAATTCCTCAGGCACTGTCACGGCGCCGTTTTCGAAGCAAACCCCCTGCCGGTCGCCGATGATCTGGGTCGGCAGAATTTCCTTGAGCGCCAAATTTCGGGCTTCGGTGATGATCAAATCGATCGTCTTGCGGTTAAAGTCCTCGAATTTCTCGTGCCGGCTGACCTCTTCGACCCGCAGCACTTCATGCAGAAGGAAGTCGACATCCCGCCGATCAGCGATTTGTTGTGCCATGAACTGATCTCCTTGTGGTTAAAGTGTCATCCCGTGGCGATGCCGTGAAAAAAAAGATCGACCAATGGGTCTGCCATCGACACCAGGTCATATTGACGGCCGGAGTGAAGCCAGGTGTTGATCACCTCGTCGACCGCGCCGATGATAAATCGCTTCACCAGTCCCAGGTACAGATCTTTGCGGATGCTGCCCTCGGCCTGGCCGCTTTCCACGATCTCGCTGATGATATCCAGATACATCGTCGACATCTCTTTGATCTGCGCTTCCGCCCGCCGGTTGAGGCGGTGCGTCTCGGTCTGGTAGACGATAGCCAGGTCCCGGTCGCGCTGAAATTCCTCCAGGTGCCGCCGGACCAGGTTTTTCAATTTTTCGGCGGCGCTGCCCCCGCGATCGACGTCTTCCCGGAAGCGTTCAAAAACCTGCTTGGTTTTGAATTTGAAGAACTGAACCAGGATGTCGTCCTTGTTTTTGAAGTAGAGATAAATCGTCCCGTCGGCCACCCCGGCCTCCCTGGCAATCTTGGCCACGGTCGACTGGTGATACCCGTAGCGGGCAAACACGCGGATGGCCGCCTCGAGGATGCGGGTGTATTTATCGCTTTTAGCGGGACTGTTAATGACCGGTCTCCTGCACGATTTCCTGTATTATGAATGAATATTCATTCAGTTTACATAGCGCGCCGAAGCTTGTCAAGTGCAATTGGCCGAAGAGCGTTTGGGACATTATTTTAGTTATTTCAACAAGAAAAAGCCATGGAATAGGGACCGGGACTGGGATTTTGGAGGAAAAAATGAACGTGGGCGGTGGTTTTACTTTGAGGATTTATTCATTTTTGGGACCGCCAGTCGAATGCCGACCGCAGCGGCATGAGCCGTCAGGCCCTCGGTGGTCGCCAGACGCATGATGTCAGCGGCTTCCTTACGGAAAGCCGCCTCCGAATAATGGACGATACTCGTCTTTTTGACGAAGTGACCGACCGAAAGGGCCGAAGCAAACCGGGCGGTGCCGGCCGTCGGCAGGACGTGATTGGGACCGGCGACATAGTCACCGACCGGCTCGGGCGTGTAAGCCCCCAGAAAAACGGCGCCGGCGTTTCGAATGCGTCCGAGCAGGTCGAAAGGCTCCGCCAGGTGCAGTTCCAAGTGTTCCGGTGCGATGCGGTTGGCCAGATCGACGGCGGCATCCAGATCGGGAACGACCACGATCGCCCCGTAGCACGCCAGGGAAGCTTCAGCGATTTCCCGCCGCGCCAGGGCCGCCAGTTGGGGCTGCAGGGCCTCGACGACCTCGGTGGCAATCCGCCGGTCGTCGGTGATCAGGATGGCGGACGCCAGGGCATCGTGTTCGGCCTGCGAGAGGAGATCGGCGGCAATGAAACGCGGCTCGGAAAGCCGGTCGGCGATAATGAGGATCTCGCTGGGGCCCGCCACCATGTCGATGCCCACCGTACCGGCCACTATTTTCTTGGCCAGGGTGACATACAGGTTGCCGGGGCCGACGATGACATCCACCTTTGAAATGGTTTCGGTCCCGTACGTGAGCGCCGCAATGGCCCAGGCGCTGCCGATTTTGTAGATTTCATCGACCCCCACCCGGCGGGCCGCCACCAGAAGATGCGGGTTGATGTGGCCGTCGCGGGTCGGCGGGGTTGCCATGACGACCCGGTTTACGCCGGCAATCCGGGCCGGGATCGCGCCCATCAGGACCGAGGAGACCAGCGGTGTGGTCCCGCCCCGCCCGCCGGGAACGTAAATCCCCGCCGCCTGCACCGGATTGACCACCTGGCCGACCAGCGTCCCCGGCCGGTCGGTATTGATCCAGGATTTCGGCTGCTGCAGCCGATGAAAGGCTTCAACCTGGGCGACCGCACGGTTCAGCGCCCGTCGGAAGCCGGCGTCCACCCGGCGGGCCGCCTCCCTGAACTCCGCTTCGGTCACCGCCAACGCTTCGGCCTTCAGACCGGGGGCATCGAACCGGTTGACATAATTGATCAGGGCGCCGTCACCGTTGCGGCGAACATCCTCCAGGATGCGGCTCACGGCCGCGACATCTTTTTTTTTGAAGCTCGACCCGCGGTTGACAATCGCGGCCAGTCTCTTCTCAGCGTCACGCGAGGGATAGGTGTAGATTTTCATAGGGGCTTCTCTATCCATTTGCCGTCACTATGTCAACTGCCGACAGGAGACTTTTTCCCGGATCCGAATTGAAATCGATAAATCGATTATTGACATCTGCCGCCCAACCGGTACACATATGTCACGACTTGGACAATCACCCCGAGTGTTTTTCCACCTGACCCTATTATAACCTGATCGGAGGAGACGATGACTGCAGAAAGGATTTACAATTTCAACGCCGGACCGGCCGCGCTGCCCCTGCCGGTGCTCGAGGAAATTCAGGCCTCGTTCCTGAATTACGGTGGATCGGGGATGTCGATTACGGAAGTCAGCCACCGGTCCAAGTGGTTCGACGACATCATCAACGATGCCATCGCCAGAACCAGGCGGCTGCTGGCCCTCACTGACGAATATCACGTATTGTTCTTGCAGGGCGGCGCCAGTCTGCAGTTCTGCATGATCCCGATGAACTTTCTGGCCGACGGGCAGTCCGCCGATTACGTCGACACCGGCACGTGGTCAACCAAAGCCGTCAAGGAGGCCCAGATTCTTGAAAAATCGGTGCGGGTGGCCGCCTCTTCAGCCGATAAAAATTACGCCTATATCCCGCAGGGCATTTCCTTCGACCCCAAGGCGTCCTACGTTCACATCACGTCCAACAACACCATCAAGGGGACCCAGTGGCAGAAATTCCCGGACACCGGCACCGTGCCGCTGATCGCCGACATGTCCTCGGATATCATGAGCCGTCCCTTCGATGCCGGCCCTTTCGGCCTCATCTACGCCGGGGCTCAGAAAAACATCGGCCCGGCCGGCGTGTGCATGGTCATCATCCGCCAGGACCTGCTCGACCGGGTCCCGGCAGACCTGCCGTCCATGCTCAGCTACGCCACCTATGCCTCAAAAAATTCGATGTACAACACGCCGCCCTGTTTTGCCGTGTTCACCGTGCAGCTGGTCCTCAAATGGCTGGAGGAAACCATCGGCGGACTCGATAAAATGGCGGCGATCAACCGCGAAAAGGCGGGCCGGCTGTATGCCTATCTCGACGCCAGCGGCTTTTACCGCCCCACGGCGAAGACCGACAGCCGCTCGACGATGAACGTCACTTTCCGGCTGGCCGATCAGGACCTCGAGAAGCCGTTCGTCGAAGAGGCCTTGAAAAACAACCTAGGCGGTCTCAAAGGCCATCGGTCGGTGGGCGGGTGCCGCGCCTCGCTCTACAACGCCACCAGCCTGGCGGCGGTGGACGCCTTGATCGATTTCATGAAGGATTTCGAATCCAGAAACGGGTAACCGGCCCCGGCGGCGACGATACGGCCGGAGGTGCCGGCGTCATTTTGAGTTTTTCTTGACATCACCTATAAATACTCATAATGATAGAGACAAGGGAAAAATCCGTTTTTCCCTGTATACGTGAAGTCCTGCACGCTAATCGACCGTAAATTCGTTGACGCAAAGGAGGTGCCCGATGGATAAGATACTTCGCATCGACATGGGTGCGGCCGGCGGGCCGCAAGCCGCAACGGAACCGCTGGGCGACTACGCCGGCCTGGGCGGACGGGCCCTGACCTCGGCCATGATCGCCAAAGAGGTGCCGCCGCTGTGTCACCCGCTGGGGGCCGACAACAAGCTGGTCATCGCCCCGGGGCTTCTCAGCGGAACCACGG
>JBAPWQ010000160.1:0-4176 GCA_049283795.1 Desulfobacterales bacterium
CTGCAGTGGCTTTTTGAGGCAAAGAAACGCTATGGACTGAAAATTCTGAACTATGCGGTGACGTCAAATCATATCCACCTGCTTGTCGTGGACGACAGCCAAAGAGAAACGATCCCGAGATCACTGCAGCTGGTGGCAGGCCGCACGGCACAGGAGTACAACGACCGCAAAGGCCGTAAAGGGGCATTCTGGGAAGACCGCTACCACGCCACCGCCATCGAAACGGGGGAGCACCTTCTGAGGTGTCTGGTCTATATTGACCTGAATATGGTGCGTGCCGGGGTTCTGACCCATCCATCCGAATGGATCTTTGGAGGGTATCGCGAGATCCAGTCGCCGCGCCGTAAATGCGTGCTCATCGATTATGAAAAGTTAGCGGCGCTATCCGGTTTCCACGACTATGATACGTTCCGCCAATCTCATCAAAAATGGGTGGAGGCCTCGCTGGCAAACGGGAAAAACAAGTATGATGACAAGTGGACGCGGGGCATTGCCGTCGGCGGGAAGAAGTTTGTCAGTTTAATAAAAGCAGTTCTCGGCGCAAGCGCCGGCGGGCGGCGGGTTCGTAAAGTGCCGGACGGCTACGAACTCAGGGAAAGCCAAAATTCCTATATCGCAGATACCGGCCTTCAAAATGACGATATAGGCCTTGAAAACACCTATCGGTGGGAGAATTTTTATTAAATATCAGATAGATGTGACGGCCCGACCCCAAGCCTGCTACCCCAAGCCTGCTTTTTTTTATAGGAAACCGGGCTTGACAACTCGGCTCCCTATACGTACAGATGGCTGTACAGGAGGAACTTATGAAAGCGATAACATATACAGCTGCCCGCCAAAACCTTGCAAAGACCATGCAGCATGTCTGCGAGGATCACGCGCCGGTTATAATAACACGAAAAAAAAAAGATTCCGTCGTGATCATGTCCCTTGAGGATTATTCCGCCTTGGAGGAAACGGCCTACCTCTTGCGCTCGCCGAAAAATGCGCGACGTTTGATCGAATCCATCGTGCAGCTTGAAGACGGCAAAGGAACCGCAAGGGAACTCATCGATTGAAGCTGATTTTCTCTGACCATGCCTGGGAAGATTACCTCTACTGGCAAAAAGCGGACAAAAAAAATCTTCGGCGGATCAACACGCTAATTAAAGCGATTAAACGCAACCCATTTGACGGAATCGGCAAGCCCGAGCCACTCAGGCATGTTCTCTCAGGCTACTGGTCCCGGCGTATAAACGACGAGCATAGAATCGTTTACAAGGTTTCAGCAGACGCCATTCATATAGCCCAACTCCGATACCATTACTGAATTATGAAAAAAACGGACGAAATGGTGCCTGATCCTTTTTTTAGAAAACCTTCCCGCCGAACCCAGGCGATTTCTTACCAAGGCCAAAAATTGCGGTTATCTTGAAGTGTCGTAGACGGGTCAGGAGTGGGGGCGCAGAAGTGGGGGTCGGGCCATGCTAACCATCTGATATGGCAATATTTGGTATTGAAAATATGCTGAATTAGATGGCAATAATGATGTTTTTGGCAGCGAAAAGGAAAATGAGATGATATCAGCCAAACATTTGTAATTTATAATTTAAGGTTTCTCTGAAATTTGAGACCATAACGCCGTTTTCAAGCTCCAAAAGAGCGATATAGGCTTCGATAATGGGCATATTTTGAATCTATTCCGTTAAATATCAATAACATACTATGGCCCGACCCCCAGGCTAACCCCTGTCATCCTGGCACCAGCTGCGGGCCTTCATGTAGAGCGAGGATCTCAACTCCCTGTCCGTCAACAGCAGGGTCAGCGCCGCAACCCACTTCTTTGGCACGTTGTCGCACAGCAATCCGGTTTCGCCGTGGACTACTTTTTTCTTATAGGGCGTTAGGTTGGAGTAGATACCCGCGGCGCCCAGGCGCGTGATGTCGAACATCTTGCAGTGCGACCGCGCGCGGTTGAAGGGGGTATCGAAACAAGGAGCGAGCCCAACGTGATACCGGACGGTGCCAGCGTAAGCGAGATAATCCTTCCAGGGCATGGGGTGAACGACCCGCACCCGCGGAATGCCGCGGTAAAGTCGCCGGACGCGATCGGTGCCCGTGATTTCGAACCAGGCGCCGGGAACCGTCTTCTGAACCTGCCTGACAATCGGCACCAGCCACTCGATTTCGCGGCGGTGAGCCCAGGTGCCGTGATAGAAATAGACCGGCGCCGGCTCGCCGACCTTCTCCTGCCCCAAATACGCCGGCTCGCAGAGTTTAGGCGACGACCGCGCGTAGCGTTTCGCCAGCTCCGGCGTGGATACCCACACCTCGCTGCACAGCCGGCCCAGATGCCGGCGGGCAAGTGCATAGCGCCACCCTGTCTTCAATGCATATCGGAAGGGAAGTTCACGAGTGCGGGCGGCGGCGGGAATATCGTCGTCCATCAGATACACCGCCCCGGCCAGCCTCGATTTTTGCCCTTCCAGCCAGCGCAGCCAGCGCGGCGGGGCATGACGCACCACCACAACCAGCACATCCTCACCCAACGTCAGCTCGTTCGGGGACGTTTTCAGGACATCCACATACCGCACCGCCTCGCCGAACCGCGTCTCCAGCCGGCCGCGCAGGTAAATGTCCGTGGTCGGTATCATTCCGGGCGACAGCATGAGAGCCTGGCGCGGCGGCCGCAGCCTATAGTTTCCGCCGGGGACAAACAGGTCGCTGCCGCCGCCGATGAGGTCAAAAACATTCGCGAGCACCACGCGCAGCACTAAAGAGCCCCACTGTTTGGCGGTATCGATCTGAGAATCGACTTGCTGCGACCGTTCGGGGAGGTGAGCACCTGCGCGACTATTTCCGCCACCTCGACGATGGTCGGGTCTTCCGGATTCGCCCAGGCGGCGTCGGGCTCCGGAAGCGGGTCGTTGAACAGAGCGCCATCCGGCCGATTCAAGTATGTCCGTGCGATATAGTCGTACTGCTGCGCGTTTTCATCGACAAGCCGTCTTCTGATCTCGGGGGAAACATACGGCGCCTTTCTTTGCGGGTCGGCGTTCTTCAGCACGTGGTCGATCAACGCCTGCCGCACGTTTTGATCGGTTTTCATGCGCTGAAAAGTTTCGAGCAGAAAAATACTGCGGGCGTCCAGCGACGGGTTTACGTTGGGGATGACACTCTCGGAAAAAATGGAACAGTGATCGGCACAGCCGATCGCGGAGAGGAAATCAGCGATGATGTCCGGTTGGTTCTGCTCCCGTTCGTAAGGCCTGACCACGATGTTCTCCCGACCGAAAAACTTTTCCCACCTGTCCAGAAGCGCGCGATAGTTGCCCACCTGGGAGTTCTTCCTGTGGTTGAAATTCAGGAATCCCTGAAACCCTCTTATCCAGGGCGGCTGCGCGACCATCTTGACTGCCTGGCTGTAAGCAGAGAGCCACCAGTGATCGTGGCGGCGGAAGTAAACGATAATGCGGCAATCGAAACCGGTGAAATAAGAACGCACCAGCTCGACGTTTTTCGGCAGAACAAAATTTTCCGAACTGATGACACATGTTTCGCAGCGCGACGCCTCGACCTCAGCCTCAAAGCGCCCGAGAAAAGCCGCCCTCTCGGCATCCGGGGCCGGCTGCTTCCCGTGATCGAATCCAAGGATGCGGCTGATATCGTAATGGGCATCGCCGGCGCAGCCGGCACTCGGGTAAAGCAGCCCCTTTTCCGCCAGCTCCTTCCGTTTGCCGTTCAAGGAAAGCTGAATCGCGCTGGTGCCGGTCTTGTTGGTTCCTATGTGAATAAAAAGAGTCTTTTTCGATTTCAAATTAAGCGTTCCTTCAAAACCCGGGAACTGATATTCTATCAACTTTTATTTTGAGAATTTCAGCCACACGCTTGGCCATTGCAGGGGTAAGCCTGCGTTTGCCTCTTTCATAATCACTGATCATATTCTGCCGAATGCCGAGTTTGGCGGCGAGCTGTGCTTGCGATAAATTTGCCTTGAGCCGGGCGCCTGAAAGAAGATTTCCAACCCTGTTTGATTGCATTTCTTTCCAAAAATCAGTCTCCTCTATAGAAATGCTCTCAGCGCTGTCGGATGTAAGAATACTCACTTCAAATTTTTTTCTAATCCACTCGACAAGTTCTTCAACATGCTCTCCCTGGAGGGATATTTCAATACGGGGCTTTTTCACGAGTGCCAAC
>JBAPWQ010000161.1:0-3720 GCA_049283795.1 Desulfobacterales bacterium
GTGGTCATGTCCGGGTCGGTGGTGATGAGCAGGGGCCAGAGATATTGGTTCCAGCCGTAGACGAACTCGATCACCACCAAAGCGGCGATGTTGGTTTTGGAGAGCGGCAGCAGGACCCGGAGAAAGAACTTCATGGGCGATGCGCCGTCCAACTTGGCCGCCTCGCACAGTTCTTCGGGTACGGTGAGAAAGTACTGCCGGAAGAGAAATGTGCAGGTGGCAGAGGCCACCAGGGGCAGGATCAGACCGGTGTAGCTGTCCAGCAGGCTCCATTGCAGGCTGATTTCGAAATCGTTGCCCATCCACCACCGCCCGATACTGCCGAGGTGCAGGGTGTCGATCAACCACTGCAGGGGACCGAAAAGGTTGGCGGCGATCTCGTATGTGGGCAGAATGCGGACTTCCACCGGCAGCATCAGGGTGCAAAAAACAGTGGCAAAAGCGACTTTCCGGAAGCGGTAGTCGAAATACACGATGGAGAAGGCTCCCAGCATGGAGACCACGATTTTGCCGATGGTGATTCCCGAGGCCATGACGAAGGAGTTCAGGAGCTGCCGGCCGAGGTTGCCCCGTTCCCAAGCCGCCTGGATGTTGACCCAGAACTGGTCGCCCGGCACGAGCGGCATCGGGACCTTGGAAACTTCATCTATGGGGAGCGATGCCGCCACTAAGGTGTAGAAGATGGGAAAACAGACGGTGCAGATTCCCAGCATCAGGAATACATAGGTCAGCGTGTCGAGAATGGGCGTTCGTTCAACCATGGATCATATCGTATACTGGACTTTGCGTTCCACGAAACGGAACTGCAGCACGGTGATGGTGACGATCAAGGCCATCAGAACCACGGACTGGGCCGCTGAAGACCCCAGGTTCAGCCCGATAAAACCGTCTTGATAGACCTTATAGACCAGGGTGTTGGTGGCGCCGCCCGGACCGCCCTGGGTCACCGTGTGGATGACACCAAAGGTTTCGAAAAAGGCGTAAATGACGTTCATTACCATGAGAAAAAACAAGGTCGGCGAGAGCAGCGGCAGGGTGATCGCCCAGAAGCGCCGGAAAGGTCCGGCGCCGTCCATGGCCGCGGCCTCGATCAGGGAGTGGGGAACGGCCTGCAGGCCGGCCATGAAGAAGACGAAGTTATAGCTGATTTGCTTCCAGGCGCTGGCCAGCACCACCATGACGAAGGCATCCGTTCCGTTGAGCACCGGGTTCCAGTCGATGCCGAGGCGGCGTTTCAAAAAGAGGGCAACCACGCCGAAGGAAGGGTGGAGCAGAAAAAGCCACAGGATGCCGGAAATGGCCGGAGCGACGGCATAGGGCCAGATCAGCAGCGTGCGGATCGGCGCCTTGGCGACCCGTGCGCGGTTGGCCATGGTGGCGGTCAGCAGACCGGCCAGGATGGCGAGCACGGCGACGGCGAAGCTGAAGACCAGGGTGATGCCGACGGACTTCAAATAGAGCGGATCGGTAAAAATGTCGATGAAATTATCCAGCCAGACGAACCGGCTGCGCTGGCCGAAAGGGTCGCTGAGCATCACCGATTGGAGCAGACCCTGGGCGGCCGGCCAGTAAAAAAACGTCAGTGTCACCAGGATCTGGGGAGTGATCAGCAGGTAGGCCAGGAGCTTGGATTTGAAATGGGATCGCTTGATCATGGGATCCTGGAAACGGGGTGAAGCTCGCTCATCGAATCGTCAATTCGAGGACGAATTTATCTGCTCAGGACTTAACACGAAAATTGAACCGGACAGCCTCCGACACGGGCCTTGGGACGACCCGTGCCGGAAACCCTGTGGGCTTTAGCTACTTCTTGTAGGTTTTCTCGAACTTGCGCAATTCATCGTTGCCGCGCTGAACGGCCGAGTCCAGGGCCTGCTGGGGCGTCTTGCCGCCGTTCCAGACCAGTTCCAGCTCCTCGTTGATGATGTTGCGGATCTGGATGAAATACCCCAGGCGCAGCCCGCGCGAGTTAACGGTGGGTTCGCGGCGCATCAACTGCTTGATGCCTACTTCCTGGTAGGGGTGTTCCTTGTAGAAGCCCTTGGCCTTGAGGGACTCGTAGGCCGAAACGGTGATGGGCAGGTAGCCGGTTTCGATGTGCCACAGCTCCTGCATGTCGTTCTGGGCTAAAAAATTGAGAAATGCGGCCACGCCCTTGTAGTCCTTCTTCGGCAACCCGTTCATCACCCACAGCGATGCGCCGCCGATGATGCTGTTTTGCGGGGTTTTCATGGAGGCCTCCACCGGCAGCGGCGCCGCATCCCAGTCAAACTTGGCGTTTTGTTTTATGGCGCCGATGGCGCTGATGGAATCCATCAGGATGGCGGCATCCTGGGAAAAGAAAGCCGCCTCGGGACCCTGGTATTTCTGGCCCTCGTAAGAAAACCGGTTGTCTGCCATCCAGGATTTCAGCGAGGCGATGTGGCCGATCACTTGCGGATTGTTGATGGTCAACTCGGTGTCGAGCCCCTCGTAACCGTTGGCCCTGGTGGCGAAGGGCAGGTCGTGAATGGCGCTGTAGTTTTCGATCTGCACCCAGGATGGCCAGGCGGTGACCATCCCTTTTTTAACGCCGGAAGCGACCAGTTTGGCCGTCAGCTCGCCCAATCGATCCCAGGTGATCGGCTCGGTTCTGGAAAGCGGCTCGATACCGGCCTGCTTGAACTGCTCCTTGTTGTAGAACATCACCGGAGTGGAGGAGTTGAAGGGCATCGACAGCAGGTTGCCCTTCGCGTCCACGTAATAGGACAGTACCGGCTGAAGGTAGAGGCTCCAGTCGACCTTGTACCCCTGGTCCGCCATCAGTTTGTAGACCGGGTAGATGGCGCCCGAGAGCATCATGGTCTGGGTGCCGACCTCGAAGGATTGGAGAATGTGGGGCTGTTTTTTCGCGCGGTAGGCCGCGACCCCGGCGTTGACGGTTTCATCGTAATCGCCCTTGTTGGTCTCGATGATGACGAAATCCTTCTGCGACGCATTGAAGGCGGCGGCGAGTTTCTTGACCGTTTCACCGCGGGCACCGCGCATGGCGTGCCACCAGTGAATCTCGGTGGGTGCGGCCAGGGCGCTGCCGGTCCATGCCAACAAAGCAACCATGACGGTAACGAGCCATAATCTAATGCTTTTTTTCATACCTCCTCCTCCTTAATTTATAACGGTTTCACGCGGCAAAGTTACCGTAGCCGAAGTGAAAAATTTACTCAAGCCTTTTAACTTATCGGAAAACTGTCATCGAACAGCAGTCAGGACCTTTTCCGGCAAGCTGCCGCGGACTATCTTTCGACGCGGTCGCCGGCTTGAGAACTTGAATGAACGCTTGACGCCGGCGGCGAAAACATGGTTTGGATGAGGTTCACGAGAGGCCCGGTTGCCGGGTTGTTCAAAGCAGGAATGATTGATGGCGAACGTCGTACTGAAAAACGTTGTCAAGCGCTTCGGCAAAACCGAAGTCGTTCATGGAATCGACCTGAACGTCGTCGACAAGGAATTTGTCGTGCTGGTGGGCCCTTCGGGTTGCGGCAAATCGACCGTCCTGCGGCTCATTGCCGGTCTGGAAGAGATTACCGAGGGCGAAATTTGGATCGATGATCGGCTCGTCAACGATGTGGCCCCCAAGGATCGAAAAACGGCCATGGTATTCCAGAATTATGCCCTGTATCCTCATATGAACGTTTTTAAAAACATGGCGTTCGGTTTGACGCTGGCCAAGAGACCCCGGGC